>CAZVSW010000025.1:0-16752 GCA_964630005.1 uncultured Ruminococcus sp.
CGTCGCCGTAACGAGGCAGAGAGCCAAAACGGCGGCTGCGGAAAATCTTTTTTTCATTCAGTTATCCTTACTTAAGGGCAAGACCGCGCTTATTGAGGGTTTTAATAAAGTTTGCGTCGAGATAATCCACGGGATTTACGGTATCGCTGCCTTTATAGATAGTGAAGTGCAGGTGATATCCCGTTGACTGACCGGTAGATCCGACTCGCGCAATCACCTGTCCCTGCATTACGGTTGCTCCCTTTGAGACGAGTAGCTTGTCGCAGTGAGCATAGAGCGTTGAGGTGCCGTCGCCGTGGGCGATGACGATCACGTTGCCCCAGCCGCCGGAGTTTTCACTTCTGACGACCGTTCCGCTTTTTGCGGCTTGTATGGGAGTTCCGCGCGGAGCTTTTATATCGAGCCCGTTATGCATTTCGTTTTTGTTTGTTACGGGGTTGATGCGCCAGCCGTATTTACATGTGATCACTACGTTGGGGTCGGACCAGTAAACGCTGTCGATAGGCCAGGCATAATCTGTTTCGGTATAGACCAGTTTTTCGCTGATCTGTTTGTTGAGCTCGGCGATTTCCTGGCTGAGGGAATTCGTAAGCGACTGAAGCTCCTTGATCTGGGCTTCATTCATGGAAAGATTTCCCTCAATGTCTTCGTTGAGCTGTTCAAGCTCTTCTGTCTGCGCCTGAAGCTCGGCTTTGGTAACGATAAGACCTTCTCTTTCGCTTTCGAGCTTGGACTGAGCTTCGAGGTAGAGCGCTCCCGTAGCTTCGGAATTTTCTTTGGCAAGCCTGATGCTATCGGTTATGGTATTATTATATTCCATAACATACTTGAGATAGTCGAGTCTTGTGAGAAAATCCGAAATACTTTCCGAAGAAAGGAGCATCTCGAGGGAACTTGCTTCGCCGTATTTGTAATAATATGTAAGTATCTGCGAATAGATCGTATAGTAGCGATCAAGCTGGCATTCCTGCTCATAACGCTCATCGGCAAGCTCTTTCAAGCGGTTTTCATAGCCGACGATAAGATCTTCAACCGTTTGGATCTCTGCTTCGGCTAACTGAATGCTGTTTTCAAGAATGAGCTTTTGCTGATAATTGTTTTCATATTGACCCTGAAGGTCTTTGATCAGTTGATTAAGCTTTGCTCTTTGGGCGGCGTTGGCGGCTTTTTGGTTTTCCAGCTTGCTGAGCTGTGCCTGATCCTGTTCGATGGTCGTTGCCGCTGTGCCCGCGACGCTGCCGAACGACAGCATCATGCAGGAAATCATAGCGGTAATTATAACGAGAGATATAATCTTTTTCATTGAAATCATCCTTTGGTTATCAAGCCTTTAGATATTTCTTAAGGCTGAGGGAGCTTGCGATTATGCCGGCGAAAAGTCCGATCGCGACGAATGTCGTTAAGACGAAGCTGATATAATCGATGAACGGAGGCATCGTACCGATGCCGTAAGAAACGATGATGTCGCCGATTACATAGGTGTAAAGATAGTACTGTATTCCGGTGGCAAGTGCCGCGGCGAAAAGACCGATCAGCACGCCCTCAACAACGAAGGGCATTGTGATGAAAGCGCCCGTAGCACCGACGTACCGCATTATCGTGATCTCGTTCTTGCGGGCGAAGACGCCGAGCTTTATCGTGTTCATGATCACGAACAGAGAGACAACGAGGAGCACGCCCATTAATATCCATGAGATGATCATGATTCCGCCGGTAATGAGCGATATGCGTTCGACCAGTGTTATTTTGTCGCTGGTCTCGGTAACGCCGCTCAGCTTTTCGACACTGTTTTTAAGGAGCTGTGCCTGATCCGGGTCTTTGAAAACGATCTCAAAGCTTGCGGGAAGCGGATTGAATTCCTCGCCGTAATAGTTGAGCAATTCGTTGTTATCCATCTGATTCTTGAGACGTTCGAAGGCTTCTTCCTTGCCGACGTAGTTGACGTCTTCGACGTTACGCATAGATTCTATCTGTTGCCGGAGGCTTTCGATAGATGTTTCGTCGAGTTCGTTGTCGATATACGCGACGATAACGTTGAGGTTATCGATCTGCTCAAAATTCTTTTCGATGACCTTGACGACCAGTCCGAACGTACCCATTATGAGCATACAGCAGACGAGTACCAGGATCGACGCCGTTGTCATAATGCTGTTTCTGAATACGCCGACGAAGCCCTGACCGATAAGGTAGAAAAAATTTCTAATCTTTTTCATCATAGCCTCCCTCAGAGCGGTCGCTGATGATCTCGCCGTCTTTTATGGTGATAACGCGGTGGCGGTATTCATCGACCAGATCTTTTTCGTGGGTGACAACGATGACGGTCTTGCCGAGCTTGTTTATGCGCACAAGAAGATCCATGATCTCGTGGCTCATTTCGGGGTCGACGTTGCCGGTAGGCTCGTCCGCAATAATGATCTGCGGGTTGTTGACCAGTGCGCGTGCAAACGCAACGCGTTGCTGCTCGCCGCCTGAAAGCTCGCTCGGGAAGCTGTCAGCCTTATCTGTCATATCGACCACGTTCAGGAAGTATGGAACGCGTTTTCTGATAACTCGTGAATCCTCGCCCATAACGCGGAGCGTAAAGGCGATGTTTTCATAAACCGTCTTGTTTTTGAAAAGGCGGAAATCCTGGAACACGACGCCGAGAGTGCGGCGCAGATATGGGATTTTTCGTTGAGGGAGCTTGTGCAGTTTGAAATTATTTACTGTAAGAGTTCCGCTGGTAACACGCTCCTCGCAAAGCAGCAGCTTGGTGAGGGTGGTCTTACCTGCGCCTGACTTACCGATGATGAAGACGAATTCGCCGTCTTTTATGTTCAGAGAAACATTGTTAAGAGCGGCCGTTCCGTTTGGATACACCATCGAGACATTTTGGAAAGATATCATTGTGATTTGATCCTCGCATGATCTTCGCTGTGCGCAGCAAGGCGCATAAAGCGCCGTTGATGTTGTTTTTACAGCATAGCAAAAGCACCTGAGGGCGAAACACTGCATGGCGTTTTGCGGATGGATTTGACAAGTTGCTTTATGTGAAAATGCAGTTAATATAACGTGGGCTTCGAGACCACATACTTCTTAACCATCAAAGCGACCTTGAAGGTAATGGCGTGGTCAAATTCGCGAAGGTCAAGACCGGTGAGTTTTTTGATCTTTTCAAGTCTGTAAACGAGCGTATTGCGGTGAACGAACAGCTTGCGGCTGGTTTCGGAGACGTTGAGGTTGTTTTCAAAAAACGCCTGGATGGTCATGAGAGTCTCGCGGTCGAGAGATTCAAGCGAGCCGCGTTTGAAGACTTCCTGAAGGAACATTTCGCAAAGGGTGGTGGGCAGCTGATAGATAAGTCTGCCGATGCCGAGCGTTTCATAGTTGATGACGTCTTTTTCGGTATCAAAGACTTTGCCGACTTCGATAGCGACCTGCGCATCCTTGAAGGAGCGCGCGAGTTCCTTGACGCTGTTTACGACAGAGCCGATACCGACTGTGGTTTTGAGGAAGAACTCGCTCGACGCGGTGTCAACGATGTTCTTTGCGACGTTTTCAACGGTTCTGACGTCCGCAAGGCTTTTGAGTTCTTTAACCAGAACGACGTCGCTTTCGCTGACAGAAAGAACGTAATCCCTTGTTTTGTCGGGGAAGAGATTCTGAATCACTTCAAAAGGAATGATATCGCCCTTGTTCTGGAAGCGGATAAGATAGACAACGCGGTTGACGTCGCTGTCGAAATGAAGTTCCTTTGCTTTGACGTAAATATCGCTGGGGAGAATATTATCGAGAATAATGTTTTTGATGAAATTGGCTTTATCGTATTTTTCATCGTAAAGCGATTTGAGATTTGTAAGTGCAATGCCGATAAGAGAAACTACCGACTTGGCGATAGCGTCCGTACCCTCTGTAAACACAACGCTTTCGGCGTGTGTATGCGAGCCGATTGCCTTATAGGTCGTGCCCTCATAGGTGAGCACGTCAAAAGTGTAGCTGAGCTCATCAATGACCTCAGGGTGGCTTTCGCCAATGCGGGAAAGTTGACTGCAAGCAACGACAACGCCCTTCTCGTCAATAACGCCGATGACCCTATCGACGGAGTCTTTCATCTGATATATTAATCCTTGAAAAAGTTTGTTCGACATACTAACCTCACTATATATTTTTTGACATTTTATTTTACAACATTTTTTCGTTTTTTGCAAGTGTTTTTCAGAGCTTTTTTGCGCAAAATCACATTTTTTTCTGCTATTTATCGTACAATATTTGCGCACGGTGTTCAAGAACGGAATTGTTAATAATAATAGACCGAAAGCGAAATTCCGGGAAATTGTTGTCGGACGTAAGTTTTATTTTCGTGCTTGACATTTTCCTGATGTTGTGGTAGTATAATAGCAATAAAAACACCGATGACTACGGAGGGCTTTGAATATGGATGAAAGAAACGATCAGGAAATTATCACTCTGACTGATGAAGACGGTGTTGAGACCGAATTTTACGTGATCGGCGCACTGGAACTTGAAAAGGGCAACTACCTCGCTCTTGAGCCTGTTGAAAACGATGACGAAGAGTATGTTATTCTCAAGGTCACTGTTGACGAAAACGGCGATGAGATCCTTGAAACGATTGACGATGATGACGAATTCGACGAGGTTGCAGACGCTTTCGAAGATAGCTTCATGGGTGAAATCGACATGGACGAAGCTCTTGATGAAAACGAAGACGTTAACTGAGCTTGCAGTCTGAATTTTTATGCAGCCTGCCTTGTGCGTGGCGCCCTGTTAAAACCCACATGTACGAAGTGGAGCATGATCCCGGATGTCAGGAATGCAGGCCTCCTTTCCTAAAGCTGTTCAAGCGGCATTTCCGCGCACCTTTTGGAAAGATGTTGGAAGCACGAAGCATTCGGCAGTGCACCGACCTGCTGGAGCAGGGTTTCGTCCGGGGCGTACATCGGCTATGGCGGGTTACTTTTTTTGGCGTTTGCAAAACTACGTTTTGCAAACGTGTTTCTCGCGCTTGTCGCCGCTCGCCTTAGGGAGTTTTTTCCACGAGTGAATCGCGGAAAAAAACGGATTTTTTGTTTTAAACAAGTGACAACACGCTTCGCGCGTTTTCCCCTGTTAGACCTCTTTCTCTAAGAGGTGTCGCTTCGCGACGAGACTATTTTATCTGAGGAGAAAATAGGAAGTTATAATAAAAATTCTGTACGTAGTGCGATAGATTGTGGATTGAAGCTTTTTTGCCAAGCTTTTCTCTCAAAAAAAGCGTAAAAAATTTAAGTGGCTGAGTTTGACTCAACCACTTTTTAGTTTGCACGTTTATTATTTTTCAAATTTTCCGGCAACTGTTTTCAGAAGGTCGATGATCTCCAGCTCTTGGGGACAAACGCTTTCGCATTGTCCGCATCCTATGCATGAGCTTGCCTTGCCGATGTCCGAAGTAAGCGTATTGTATTCAGCGGCGATTTCGTCCGAGGGCTTCTTCTTCATGCGGTTATAAAGCGAAAACAGCTTGGGAATAGCGATCTTCATAGGACAGCCGTCCGTACAGTATGAACAGCCGGTGCAGGGAATAGAAACGGAGTTCCTGATGATATCCGCCGCCATGAAGACCAGCTTGCGTTCATCGTCACTGAGCGGCTTGAAATCCTTCATGTATCCGGTGTTGTCAGTAAGCTGAGCCATGTTGCTCATTCCCGAAAGTACGACCATGACTCCGTCAAGTCCGGCTGCAAAGCGTATCGCCCACGAGGGAACAGAAAGCTCCGGAGCGGCGTTTTTAAACAGCGCTTCTGCGGCGGCGGGCACATTTGCAAGCGTGCCGCCCTTGACCGGCTCCATGACTATAATGTCAAGCCCGTGAGCCCGTGCGATCTCATAGCACCTTCTGGATTGAACGCTTTCGCTGTCCCAGCCAAGATAGTTGATCTGAAGCTGAACAAAATCAAAGTCAGTGATGTCGGTAAGCACTTTTTCAAGAAAATCCGCGCTGTCGTGGAAAGAAAAGCCCATATGTTTTACGAGTCCGGCCTTTTTCTTTTCCCTTAGCCAGTTGACGCAATCGAGATCGTTATATATCTTGTAGTGCGATTCGCGCACGTCATGAAGCAGGTAATAATCAAAGTATTCAACGCCGGTCTTTTGAAGCTGTTCATTAAATACACGGTCGCGGTCTTCTTTGGTTTTGATAAATGCCGCGTGAAGCTTGTCAGCGAGTGTATAGCTTTCGCGCGGGTGACGCTTTACAAGCGCCTCGCGTATTGCGGTCTCGCTTGAAAACGCGTGGTACATCCATGCTGTATCGAAATATGTAAAGCCTTGCGCCAGAAAAGAATCGACCATTTGCTTGGTCTGCTCGATATCTATGCTTGTCTGCTCGTTAGGGTCGAGAAGCGGCAGGCGCATCAATCCGAATCCGAGTTTTTTCATGGGTTTGTTTCTCCTTTTATAATATTTTGCCAGTCGCCTTCATCCTCGCCTGAGACGGAGCGGCGTTTTTTATAAGTTCACGCCGATAGATAAAAATCATATCGGCGTGAAATTTTTGCTTGTAATTATTCAGCGTCTGCTTCGGCTTCGGCAGCGGCTTTTTTTGCTGCTTTTTCTTCTGCTGCGCGGAGGTCTGCTTCATATGCTTCGGGAGCAATGACCGCTTTGATGGAAAGGCTGATGCGGTTGCGTTCATCCTCGATTCCGATGATCTTTGCATCGACCTTGTCGCCGATCTTAAGCACGGATGCGGGGTTCTGAACAAACTTTTCAGCGATCTGCGAGCAGTGTATCAGACCGTCAACGCCCGGGATGATCTCTGCGAATGCGCCGAAGGGCATGATGCTTACTACGGTCACATTAACAGTATCGCCAAGCTTGTAGTTGTTGTTGAAAATGTTCCAGGGATTATTTTCTTCGGTCTTGTAGCCGAGAGAGATGCGCTCTTTTTCGCGGTCAACGGACTTGACATAAACGTCGATAGAATCGCCGACTTTGAAAGCGTCTGCGGGGTTTCTGGGTCTGCCCCAGAAGAGGTCGGAAATGTGAACCATTCCGTCTGCATCGCCGAGGTTGACGAACACGCCGTAGCTGGTGATGGAACGGATAGTACCGGTGATCTTCTGACCTTCGGAAAGAGTTGCGTAAAATTCGTTAAGCTTCTGTTTACGTTCAGTGCGCTTAGCGGATCTGATAGAACCTCTTGCGCGCTTTCTCTGAGCGTTGTATTCAAATACTTTAACCGGCACCTTCTGGTTCTTGAGAGTTTCAAGATCCATGCCCTCAGGACCGCACTGCGAAGCGGGAACGAAGATGCGAACGCCGTTTACGGTAACGATAACGCCGCCCTTAACCACTTCTTTAACAGTACCGTGAAGGATCTCGCCGCTTTCGGCTGCTTCGGAAACTGCTGCGAGGTACTTATCCTCGTCGAGGCGCTTCTTGGAAAGCATTACAGTACCCTCAACGTCTGAAAACTTGAGGCACATAACATCGATCGTATCACCGACGTGATATTCTTTTTCAAGATCAATGTTGCCTTCGGTTACGATCTCGTCATAAGGCAAAATGCCTGTATGCTTTGTGCCGAGATCAACTTTTATCTCAGCAGGACTGACCGCCGATATAACACCGACTACCCTTTCTCCTGTATTTAAAGTTTTGAACGATTGGTCGAGCATTTCAGCAAAGCTGAGCTCCTCGTTTAACAGTTCTGCCATTGTTTTATAAACCTCCTGTATTACATCGCTCGGGGTCGAAGCGCCGGCGATTATAATCATATTATGGGAATTTTTTAGCTTGTCAAAATGCGGGGCAAGAGCGGAAGCGTTTTCTGTCATTATGGTATTCGGGCAGTTTTTTACCGCGATGTCATAAAGCTTTTTTGTGTTTGAACTTTTAAGACCGCCCACAACGATGGCCGCGTCGCAGCTTTTGGTGAGCCGGTCGGTTTCTTCCTGTCTTACCGAGGTAACGTTACATATTGTATCAAAAAGATTCGGATTTGTATATAGGGTTTTAAGAATGTTCTCAAAAAGTTTCCATTCTTCCTTGCTGAATGTCGTCTGAACGGCCGCAAAAAACAGATTTTTGTCGGAAAAATTGTTTTTTGCAAATTCTGCGGCTTCCGCTGCCCTGGAAAAAACTCTGCATCCTGCGGATGCGTACGAGACGATTCCCTTGACCTCGGGGTGGTTGCTGTCGCCGAGTATGATCGCAAAACGGCCTTTGGCGGATTCTTCTTTGACGATCTTATAAATACGAAGGACGAACGGGCAGGTTGCGTCGACAAAGTTAACACACGACGATCTTATCTTTTCAGAGATGCCTTGCGGCACGCCGTGCGTACGGATGAAGAGCGTACCTTCTGACGGAAGGATGCTCGCGTCATCCGGAAGGATGGTGACGCCCTTGCTTTCAAGCATTGCGTTATAGTTTCTGTTATGTATCGGTTCGCCGAGACAATACACTTTTTCAGCGCTGTCGGCGGCGCGTTCGATCATTTCGCAGGCGCGTTTTACGCCAAAGCAAAACCCTGCGTTATCAGCGATCTTTATCATGATTTTTCAGCTCTTCAAAGGGTATCGCGAAAGGCTCGCACACCTTTGAAAATATGAATGCTGCCGTTTCTTTTTTTGTTTTGACGCCGTTTCCGAGATATTCTTCGGGCGGGACAGGCTTGCCGATGATGAGATATGTTTTGCGGAAAAACCCCGGCATACGGCGCTTGGTAATGATGGAGACCGGAAGCATCGGTGCGTTTGTCTGACTCCCTATGAGCGCGATTCCGGGCATAGCCTGTTCGGGCTGGGGCTCGACCCTTCTCATGCGCGTTCCCTGCGGAAAGATCCCGATGCAGTCGCCGTTTTTTGCCGCGCCGATAACGGTGCGCATAGCCGTCAGATCGGTGTAATCCCTGCTGATGGGGATGACATTGGCTTTTTTGAAAAGCCAATTTATGGGTCTGAAGCGTGACAGCGAGCTGCGGGCTATGAACCTGAGCGGCTTTTTGATGAAGCAACAGCATATGATCGGGTCGATAAACGACGAATGATTGGTACAGAGCACAAACGGAGTATCGGGTTCGTTTTCACTGCCTATGACCGTTACTCTGTAAAAGCACCGTATAATGGGGCGGAGAATTCTGACCGCGTTACCGTAAAAGCTCACAGCGCCACCGCATTATCGATTATTTTTATTGCCGCCTCTACTGTTTCGTCGATAGTCATATCGCTGTTGTCAAGCAGTATTGCGTCGCCGGCGGCAACGGCCGGAGCGACCTCGCGGTTTGAATCGTTGCTGTCGCGTTTTGTGATCGCATCTTTTATTTCGCTGAGCTGAACCGAAAGTCCCTTTGAAACGAGCTCGGCGTGGCGTCTGACTGCTCTTCTTTCCTCGCTTGCCTCTAAGTAGAGTTTTACATCAGCGTCGGGCATGATCACGGTGCCGATATCACGTCCGTCCATCACGCAACTGTATTCGGAAGCGAGACGTCGCTGGGTGTCGAGTAAAAACTTGCGAACTTCCGGTATTTTGGAAATTTCGGACGCATAGAGCGATGAGACCGGTGTTCGTATTTCGTCACCGACGCTCTCGCCGCCGAGGAGGACCTCGGCCTTATCGCCGACAAGCCGTACTGAAATATCTACTGACGGAAGCGCGTTTATAATGCTCTCGGTATCTTCATATGAAATATCAAGCTGTTGAATGCGCAGCCCGACAGTACGATAGAGTGCGCCTGTGTCGACGTAAATAATATTGTAATGCTTTGCCAGCCTTTTTGCCAAAGTGGATTTGCCGCTTCCGCTGAGACCGTCGATAGCGATATTGAGTTTTTTATTCATATGATACACCTACAACGTGATAATACAACATTATAATTATACATCTTGACAAGCAGAAAGTCAAGATGTTTTTTGGCGGCTTCATTGTCGGATATGTGAAATGTGTATGAAATAACTATTAAGACGGGACAAAAACAGCCGTAGCGGGCGAGTGATACCCGCACGGCCGTTTCATCTCCGCCATATATTTTAATGCAGTACCGCGCAATCCTGCTGTCGGAATCATGCGGTATTGCTTTAATTGTATTTACGCTTGATCTTCTTTGTAGTCGTTTTTTCGAACTCGCTGTCGCGGAAGGTTATGTTTTTGATGCTCTTATAAGCGGGCTCTGCTTCGTTATAGCGCGAAATCGCGTCGCGTATGACCTTTTGAACGTCTTTGACGCCTTTAAGATCTGCTCTCTCACTGTTGGGGAATATTTCAGCGCCAAGGACAACGGCGTCGCCCTTTGAGACGGATGAAATAACGATCTCGTCGATATATTCGCACATGCCGCAAAGCTTGTCCTCGATCTCTTCAGGATAAACGTTTTTGCCGTTTGCAAGGACGATCATGTTTTTGATACGTCCGGTTATGAAGAGGAAGCCGTCGTGACCTATCCGTCCGACGTCGCCAGTATGGAACCAGCCGTCGACAATGACTTTTTCGGTAGCTTCGGGGTTTTTATAATATCCGAGCATTACATTCGCGCCCTTGACGCATATCTCGCCCTCTCCGTTGTCGTTGGGTTCAAATATCTTAAGCTCAACTCCGGGGAGGGGAAGTCCTACCGAATCATAATCGTGGAATTCGGGACGGTTTACCGTAACGAGCGGACCGCATTCGGAAATGCCGTAGCCGTTTATGAGCGTGATGCCGAGATCGGTAAAGAATTCGGCGATGTACGGCTTTAAAGGCGCGCCGCCGCAGATGATGGATTTGCAGTTCCCGCCGAAAGTGGAGATTATATCCTTGAAGAATACGCTGCGCATGTCGATGCCGACCTTCAGAAGCTTTCTTGAAAGGAGGATGAGCTTCTTGACCGTTCCGGTTTTGCCCTTTTCGTCGATCTTATCCCAAATGGTACGGTAAAACTTTTCAAGAAAGAGCGGTACGAGCAAAACCTCTGTAGGCGCGTACGTTTTGAAGTTGGGGAGCAGTGTGCGCAGGTTTTCGTTGATGCAGATGGTCAGACCGTGGTGAAGCATGGTGAGTATTCCGCAGGTGGATTCATATGCGTGGTGATGCGGCAGTACGGAAAGGCATACGTCGCTTATCCACATCATTTTCTGCGCATTGACGATATTAAAGCAGAGGCAACGTTCGGAAAGCATTACGCCCTTTGCCTTGCCCGTCGTACCTGAGGTGAAGAGCAACTCCTTGAGACCGTCGATATCGTGGCTCAGCCCGAGATAGCGCTTGTCGCCGCCGTCGAGCAGCTTCATGCCCCTTTCAATGAGCTCCGACATGGAGTAGTGATCGTCGTCATTCACGGCAGGCTCGTCCATGCAGATATAGTGCGTTATATTCGGAAGGCTTTCCGCGATGGAATTGAGTTTTTCTTCAACCGACTTTGAATATATAACCGCACTGCAATCGGAGTAATTAAGTATATAAAGCGTTTCGTCGACCGAAAGCTCCTTATCGATAGGCACAACAACGGCATTCGAGTTCAGAACCGTAAGGTATGAAAGCGCCCATTCATAGCGGTTATTGCCAATAATGGCGATGTGTTTGTCTTCTATTCCGAGCACGCAGAGCGCCGTTCCGAAGGCGTCCATCTGGTGGCGGAATTCCTTGTAGCTTACGCTTTTCGTATCTTTACCCGCGCGGTACTTGAACGCCGGTTTATCTCCGTACATAGCGGCGCCTTCATCGATCAGCTGGCGGAGAGAGCCGCATTCGCGTATGTCATATAGCGGGTAGTTGGTCTTTCTGTTTTTATACATTACTTAAATCACCTCATGATAATTATTATAACCGAAACCGAGAAAAAAGCAATAGAAATTAATTAAATAATTATCAGATTTCAGAGCACATTTTAACAAGAACGGGATGTGTTTCATATAATAAGACGAGGTGGCTTATATGAATGTTGTAAATATAGTTATTCCGGGCGGAATCAGCGTGTCCGGTGCGGCATATGACGGCGAGCACTATTATGCGTGCAACGGTTTTGACAAAAAAGTTTATGTTTTTGAATCGGGCGGGAATGTGATCGGATGCGAGAATACGCTGCGTGCCTATCGATCGCTCAGATACGATACGCTTTCCGGCGGATTTATTGCTCTCGGCGCAGGTTGCGGAAGAAATATATATTTTTTGTCGGAGCATCTGACAGAGATAGGCTCTGTCTGCCCGGTTTCGGGAGGCATCGGGAGCATTAATTATGTCGGCATAGCCGTTGACGGAGCTTTTCTTGATATTACGTACGATAAGGTAATATACCGCTGTAACAGAAGCGGCGGATATGTTTCCACCGTAAATGTTTCATCGGGAGACACGACCTTTGTTGCTTACGACGAATATACAGAGGGCGGTATGCTTGTATACAACGACGGCAGGGATGTTTTTGTCTCTTCGAACACGTGCAATTTCCAACTGCCATCGTGCAGTTCATTCAAAAGCTTTCTGCCTTTTGCGGATAAAATGTATGCGGCGGTGGGTTACCGATATATTTATACATATATTTTTGATATCACCGAAGGCGCAGAAACACAGCCGACTTCACTTTGTTCCGGGATTTTTGGGTATAATACGGGGAAAGGCTGTTGCAAAATCTGAACAGATGATATATAATAGTATAGTAAGTTAAAATCCCGCTCTGCCGATATAAGGATGATGTAAGAATGATCTGGAATAATATATATCTTACCGCAACTCAGATGAAGGAGCTTGATACCGCCGCGTCATCGTACGGAGTTTCCGAAAGACAGCTTATGGAAAACGCCGGCGAGGCGCTTTACCGTGAAATATCTGCCGCAGTCCCGTCCGGAGATATCACTGTTGTTTGCGGCGTCGGCAATAACGGCGGGGACGGCTATGCCGTGGCGGCGCTTCTGAAGCAGGCGGGCAGAAACGTTACTGTCGTTTATACCGATGCGCCTAAGGGCGGATCGTCCCGGTATTTTCTTGACCTTTATATAAAAAACGGCGGCACTCTGCTCAGGTATGCCGATAACGCAGAGCGGTGCGCCGGTCTGATAATAGACCGCTCGGCGGCGGTGGTCGACGCCTTGTTCGGCTTTTCGTTCAGAGGACAGCTTCAGGGCGACTACCTGAAGATTACCGAGATCATCAACAGCACTCATGCAAAGATAGTTTCAGCCGATCTTCCGAGCGGAGTTTACGCGGACGGCGGCTATGCGCCGGGCTGTGTTTCGGCAGATATAACGTGTACCTTCAGCGTAAACAAGCTTTCCACCCTGTCATATCCGTCATGCGCCTTTTGCGGCAGAACCGTCCTTTGCGACATAGGTGTGCCGTTTGAGGTAATGGAGGGTATACGCCCTTCCGGAAATGTATTGAATGACAGCATACTTTCGTATGCCCAAAAACGTCCTGCCAATTCCAACAAAGGCACATTCGGCACACTGCTTGCTCTTTGCGGTTCGCCGGATATGCCCGGTGCGGCGTACCTTGCGTCCATGGGGGCGCTCAGGAGCGGCGTCGGGCTTCTGGAGCTCATGAGCGATAAGGATACGCTCATGATTCTGAAACACCGCCTTTCAGAGCCGGTCTTCGCCGAATCTTCTGCGTACGACAAGCCTCCGCGCCCTTATAACGCGTTTCTTGTCGGTTGCGGTATCGGGAGGATGTATGACGATGTGCTGGGCGACATCTTAAAACAGCAAAAACATACTACCGTTATTGATGCCGACGGAATAAATTACATTGCGTCGCATATAAATGTACTGACGGAAATGCAGGGCGATATAATCCTTACGCCGCATCCGGGTGAAATGGCGCGGCTTATGGGTGCTACCGTGGAGTATGTCAACGAAAACCGAACCGAGTGCGCCAGATCCTTCGCTATGGAATTCGGGTGTGTGCTCGTGCTGAAAGGCAACCGTACCGTTGTGGCGTCTCCTCAGGGACAGCTCAGTATATGCACCGCAGGGTGCAGTGCGCTGGCCAAGGGCGGCAGCGGCGACGTGCTTGCCGGAGTTATTGCGTCTCTTGCCGCGCAGGGCGTTCCGCCGTACCGTGCGGCGTGCCTCGGCGTATATGCTCATGCAATGGCGGGAGATATACTTGCGGCTGAGTGGGGCGAACGCGGCGTTTTGCCGCATGACCTTCCGCGGGAAATAGGACGACTGCTTGGCTGAGTTGGATCTTCGAAAGGCGTATGCGTTGCTGCTTTTTCCGAATAGTACTGATTCGGAGTGATATGTTTTGAAAAAAATCATTGCAATTGCGCTTCTGGCGCTTATGCTTCCGCTGTTTCTTTGCGGCTGTCTCGGCGGTGACGGCACGGGTGATATCAAAAAAACGCTTTCCTATCCGTTAAGCGTGTCGGCTGAAACGGGCGAGCTGGCGTTTGACCTGACGCTTGAATCCGCAGGCAAATCTATCGCAAAAATGACTTCGCCGCGCACCTTGTCGGGGCTCGACCTGCAAAAAGACGGCGACAGCATTACGGCGTCATATAAAGGTATGACTGTGCCGCTTCCGGAAGCGTCTGCGAAAAAGGTGTTCGCGCTGGCGGATATTTTTGACGCTGTGATTTCATCGTTTGCAGATAACAGCTATGTTGTCGAAGCCGGCGACTCGGTGTCTTCCATCTCGGTTGCCTGCGGAGACGCAGTGTGTATCGTTACTTATGAAAATGACGGCACGGTCACTTCTGCCGAGATCAATTGCGGCGGAAAGCGCACCGTATATAATATAATCATAAAACCGGCTGAAGAGCCGTCCGATGGCGGAGCTTCTTCAGGATCATCAAATAATTCAAAGGACGTAGCATCAAATGCTGAAACATCGGGTTGAGGCTGTAATCAATACAGAAAACCTCAAGCATAATTTTAAGTTAATACGTTTACTTGCGGGCGAAAGCCGCGTAATATCTGTCGTCAAGGCAGATGCATACGGTCACGGCGCAGTTGAATGCGCCCGTATTATAGAAGGCTGCGGCGGCGATATGTTCGCTGTCGCAACCGCCGAAGAGGGAATGGAGTTACGCGAAGGCGGCATCAGGGGCGAGATATTGGTGCTTGGCGTAAGCGTTCCGGAAAATATAGAGCTTCTTTATAAATATGATCTGATTCAGGCTGTCGACTCGGAGGAATATGCCGACGTGCTTGCGGGGTACGGCAAGCCGATAAGAATACATATAAAGATAGATACAGGCATGTCGCGTCTTGGCTTTTACTGCCACGGCGAGGAGGACATTCCCGACGCTTTTTGCAGCGTTATGAGCGTGGCGGCTCATCCGTCGCTGATTATCGAGGGCATTTTCACCCATTTCGCATGTTCCGATATGCCCGAAAGCTCCATGACAAGGCGTCAGTTTGGGCTGTTCAAGGGCTTTTGCGACTATTGTGAGCAAAACGGATTGGATGTCGGCATTCGCCATTGCTGTAACTCCGCGGCTCTTGTAAATTATCCTGAGATGAGGCTTGACGCGGTCCGTACGGGAATCATATTATACGGTCTTGATCCCGACCCGAAGCTCACGCCCTGCGACGGGCTGATGCCGTGCATGAGCCTTGTTACAAGAGTGGCACAGGTCACAAAGATCAAAAAAGGCGACACCGTCAGCTACGGCGCCGCTTTTACGGCGGAGCGCGATATGACGCTCGCGACTGTTTCGATCGGCTATGCCGACGGTCTTTTACGCCTGCTTTCGGGCAGGGCTGACGTGCTGATACGCGGAAAAAGAGCGCCGCTTGTCGGACGTATATGCATGGATATGTGTATCGCTGATGTAAGCAATATCGAGTGCGACCCCGGCGATGAGGTTGTTATATTCGGAGAGGGACAGAGCGCGAACGAGCTCGCCGCCCTTGCCGGGACGATCAATTACGAGATAATCTGCAATGCCGTCGGCAAGCGTACCGTAAGACGTTATATATAACGGAGACAGAATATGAAAAAAATCACAGCACAGCTTTTTGCCATGGCTGACGAGGAATATAAGAAATTTAGCGCGAAGCTCATACCGAATATCGACAGCGAAACGATAATCGGCATAAAGACCCCGCCGCTCCGCGATTTTGCAAAGACGTTGCCGGAAAGCGAGGCAAACGAGTTTTTAAACGAGCTTCCGCACAAATATTTTGACGAAAACCAGCTTCATTCATTTATAATCTGTAACATACGCGACTATGAGCGCTGTCTTTTTGAGACAGACCGCTTTCTGCCGTTTGTAGATAACTGGGCGACCTGCGACCAGCTCTCTCCCAAAGTGTTTGCAAAGAATAAGGACAAGCTTTTGCCGGAGATATATCGCTGGATGGATTCGGAGCATACATATACAATCAGATTCGGAGTCGGAATGTTGCTTTGCCATTACCTTGACGACAGCTTCGACGCAGAGCACCTTAAAAAGGTTGCCGCAATTCGTTCCGAGGAGTATTATATCCGCATGATGTGCGCGTGGTATTTCGCAACCGCGGTCGCCAAACAGCCGGAAGCGTCGCTCCCTTATTTTGAGCAGGGAATACTTGACGAATGGGTAAGGAAAAAGGCGATACAGAAGGCAAACGAGAGCCGACGTGTTTCGGACGAGATAAAAAGCGTATTGAAGCGCATGAAATAAGAATAACGGCTGAGCCGTATCAGGCTCAGCCGTTCAATTTTTCGATTTTGCACTCGTTTCGAAGCTCACTCATACAATAAATTCCGTCGCGAAGCGACACAGATTGCTCGCTATGTACAAAATAGAACTACGCGCAGACTTCGCGCAATCTGTCTGTGAAACACGGGCTGCGCCCGGTTTCTTTGATTTATTGT
>CAZVSW010000026.1:0-16093 GCA_964630005.1 uncultured Ruminococcus sp.
GGAAGACAACAGCCTGCGGCTGTTTTCTCCCCGAACCCCTCTTTCTCTTACAGATGACTTTGTCTTCAGCCTAATGACAAATGCCTGATTTCCTTCCGAAAACGGAAGAGAATCGGGAGTTTCTCATTAGGCTGATGTGGTTTAAAAACCCCGTGCTTTTTTTGGCATACGTTAGTATCGCGCCCGACTGTTGTCAAGTAAAACAAATAAGTTGAGGCAAACAAAAATGAATTTGCACATTGGTTTAAAATTTTTATTTATTGAAAGTAGCTGTTGAAAAAAAAGAAACTGTGTGGTATAATGACGAAATACAAATGTAAACAATAGGAGTACAAATTATGGCATATTATTATCAGGAACCCGCAAGAACATTTTCCGAATATCTTCTTGTTCCGGGCTATTCGTCTGCCGACTGCATTCCTTCGAATGTAAGCCTCAAGACACCGATCACCAAATTTCATAAGGGCGAAGAACCGGCTATTTCCATGAACATTCCGCTTGTATCCGCGATCATGCAGTCTGTTTCCGATGATAAGATGGCTATCGCGCTCGCACGTGAAGGCGGTATCTCGTTTATTTACGGCTCGCAAACCATTGAAAATGAAGCTGAAATGGTTCGCCGCGTTAAAAATTACAAAGCGGGCTTCGTGTACTCCGATTCTAATATAAAGCCTGACGCTACTTTGGCTGATATCCTTGAACTGAAGGCCAAGACCGGTCATTCAACCGTTGCCGTTACTGATGACGGCACCGGCAACGGTAAGCTGCTCGGCATTGTTACCAGCCGTGATTACCGCGTTTCAAGACTTGATCCCGCTACCAAAGTAAGCACCTTCATGACGCATTTTGAAAAGCTTATCTACGCTGAGGAAGGTACTACGCTGAAGGAAGCCAATGATATAATTTGGGAGCATAAGCTCAATTCACTGCCGATCATCGATAAAAACGGCAAGCTGCTCTATTTTGTCTTCCGCAAGGACTATGATTCTCATAAGGAAAATCCGTTGGAGCTTCTTGACAGCTCAAAACGTTATGTAGTCGGCGCAGGTATCAATACCCGCGATTACGAGGAACGCGTTCCCGCTCTTGTGGAAGCAGGCGCTGATGTACTTTGCATCGATTCTTCCGAGGGCTATTCCGAGTGGCAGGCAAGAACGCTTGCGTTTATCCGTAAAAAGTACGGCGACAAAGTCAAGGTCGGCGCGGGCAACGTAGTTGACAGAGAAGGATTCCGCTTCCTCGCCGAGGCGGGTGCTGATTTCATAAAGATCGGTATCGGCGGCGGTTCTATCTGCATCACCCGCGAACAGAAGGGCATAGGCAGAGGTCAGGCGACCGCTGTTATTGAAGTCGCTGAGGAGCGCAACAAGTATTTCGAAGAAACCGGTATATACATACCCCTTTGCGCAGACGGCGGTATCGTTTATGATTATCATATAACGCTCGCTCTGGCTATGGGCGCTGATTTCATTATGCTTGGAAGATATTTCGCTCGTTTCGACGAATCTCCCACAAACAAGGTCGTTATTAACGGCAGCTATATGAAAGAGTATTGGGGCGAAGGCTCTGCAAGAGCGCGCAACTGGCAGCGCTATGACATGGGCGGCGATAAGAAACTTTCCTTCGAAGAGGGCGTTGATTCCTATGTTCCGTATGCGGGCAGTCTTAAGGATAATGTAAATCTTACCCTCAGTAAGGTCAAGCATACCATGTGCAACTGCGGCGCGCTAACCATTCCCGAACTCCAGGAAAAAGCGAAGATCACAGTCGTTTCCGGTACAAGTATCATCGAAGGCGGCGCACACGACGTTATTCTTAAGGATAAGGTCGCAACACCGGTAAAATAAGAGTTTTTATGACGGGGGACAACACGCCTTTGGCGCGTTGTCCCCCGTTAGCCCCCTTTCATTAAGAGGTCTCTCTTCGCGACGGAATTATTGTATCTGAGGAGAAAATAGAAAGTTGCAATAAGAATTTCGTACGTAGTGCGATAGATTGTGGATTAAAGCTTTTTTACTAAGCTTTTTTCTCGAAAAAAGCGTAAAAATGCAATAAAAAAGGCTGAGTCGAATGCTTGTTTAAGCATTTTTGACTCAGCCGTTTTTGATTAAGCTTTAGTCTGTGGCAAAGTTGGTGAAGTAGCCCTGAATGAGAACTACGGGTGTGCCTCTGTCGCCGCTTCCGCTGGTGAGGTCGCAAAGACTGCCGATAAGGTCGGTGAGCTGACGCGGGGTAGTACCCTCGGATTTCATGTTGCCGACAAGGTTGGTGTCCTTTTTCTTGATCTGTTCTTTCATTGCAGAAGCAAGTGCGTCGCCCGAAAGAGAAGAAAAGTCATTATCGGCGAAATATTTCATCTTAAGCTCGTTAGGTGTGCCGATAAGGCGCTTGGTATGCGCGGGAGAAACGACCGGGTCGGCAAGCTCCCAGATGCCGCCGACGGGATCTTTGAAACCGCCGTCGCCATAGATAAGAACTTCGATATTCTTGCCGGTGCTGTTTTTAAGACCTTCTGCAAGACGGTCAACAAAGTTTTGTGTGTCTCTGGGGAAGAGCTTTACCTTATTTTCGGTTGCTTTATTAGAGCCAAGCAGACCGTAATCTTCGCAATATCCGCTGCCGTCGACCGAGGAAGTGAGAATCTCGTCAAGGCGGTAGCTGCGCTCCGCACCCGCTTTTTTAAGCAGATTCTGAGTGCGTTTGCGAGTGTGTATATCGCAGTTCAGAACGTTCTTGGTATAATTGAGGATGTATGTCGGGTCGTTTGAGAAGATTATCTCGATGTTATCACCGAAGGATTTATAAAATTCAATATAATCGACGCCGGTGAAGCGGTGAACAGTTTTGTCCTTGCCGAAAATCTTGCGGAATTCAGCTTCGGTGAAGCTGTCGGTATAGGGATTGATGCCGGCTTCATCAAAAATATCGCGTTCAACGATAAGATTGCCGACCTCGTCGGACGGATAGGAAAGCTGTACATAAAGCTTTTTGCAGCTCATTGCAATTGCTTTGAGCACTACTGAAAAGCGGTTGCGGCTCATGATAGGGAATACGATACCCATATCCTCTCCGCCGAGCTTTGCTCTTATATCTGCCGCCATTTGTTCGGTTGTGGCATAGTTGCCTTGCGTTCTTGCAACAACTGCTTCGGTAACACCGACGATATCTCCGTCATGGAGCTCGAAGCCTTCGTTTATCGAGGCGTTTTTAACACTTTCAACAATACTTGAAACAAGATCGTCTCCCTGTTGAAAGATCGGTGTGATGATTCCGCGAGATGTAACTCCGGTATATCTCATGTTGTGATCCTTTCTGTTTTTAGATCTGCTGTTAAAATAGGCGCATTACCGAATTTTACAGTAGACCTTGACTTATATTACCGATAGTATTATAATACGTTTGTAACGATAAGTCAAATTGATGTTTTTTATTCTGCCGATAAGGAGTATTTATGGCACAGCTTGAGCAATATCGAATCTTCGCCGCAGTGGCGCAAAACAAAAGCTTTGGAAAAGCGGCCGCCGAACTGTATATAACACAGCCTGCCGTGAGCCAATCTATCAAGCAGCTCGAAAAGGAGCTTGGCGTACAGCTTTTTATCCGCACTTCGCGCGGGGCTGAGCTTACCGAAGCCGGTGAGATGCTTTACGGATATACAGAGCAGGCTCTTGCGACAATGCGTACTGCCGAGGAGGAGCTTAAAGAGCTTCGCTCGCTCGGAACAGGCACGCTGCCGATAGGCGCGAGCGATACGCTTTGCGAGCATTTTCTTCTGCCGTACCTTTGCGAGTTCCACGAAAAATATCCGCGCGTTAAGCTCAGGATCACAAACCGTACATCTGCCGAAACAATGACGCTGCTTACGGCGGGATGCGTAGATATCGGGTTTGTTAATCTGCCGTGTGATGCTCCCGGCGGGGTCAATGTCCGTCCGCTGAAAGGGCTGTCGCTGTGCTTTGTGTGCAGTCCGAAGCATATGCCGGCGCTGTGCGGCAAAAAAGTGACCCTTGACGAGCTGGAGGAATATCCTATCATGATGCTCGAAAGGGAATCGGCTATGCGGCGCTATACGGACGCATGTTTAAAGGAGCTTGGCATCAAGCTTTCACCGCAGACCGAGCTCGGCAGTCACGATCTTTTGCTTTCTTTCGCCGAAAGCGGGCTCGGAGTGGCTGTTGTGGTCAGGGAATACAGCGAAAAGCATTTTGCGGCAGGTACTTTGAAGGTGATTGACTTGCCGTTTGAGATACCCCAGCACGAGATCGCGCTTATAACGCGCGGCAATGTGCCATTGTCGTTTGCGGCTAAACAGTTTTGCGAGCTTATAGACATATGAACGGCGGCAGATGGTCTCAAAAGCTGTTAAGGCTTATCGCACCGGTAAAATGCCTTGGTTGCGGAGAAATTACCTTGGAAAATGTTCCGCTTTGCAAAAGCTGTATGCCGAAGCTTGCGGGGTTGATGACGGAAAAATGTCCGATATGCGGTATGGAAAGAAACGACTGCGCCTGCGCAGGGACAAGGAACGCCAATTTCTTGTTCTATTATCATTCCGATTTTTCAAAGCAGGTAATAGGCTCTTTGAAATATCATACTACTGCTTTCAAGGCTGAATTCATCTCGGGACTGCTCTATACCAAAATACCGACCGGGAAAGCGTTTGACGCCGTAGTATATCCGCCGAGATCGAAGAGGAATAAGCGCCGTTATGATTTTGATCAGTCTGAATTGATCGCAAAGGAGCTTTCCAAAAAGCTCGGCGTACCGTGTTTGAGTGCAATAAAGCGGGTCAAGGGGCATAAAGAGCAAAAGCTTCTTTCAGCTGAACAGCGCCTGAAAAACGTAAAAGGCGCATATAGAGTCGCTTCCGAGGAACTTGCGGACGCAAAAAGCGTTATCTTGTTTGATGACGTCATGACGACAGGCGCAACGCTTAACGAATGCTCGCGGCTGCTAAAGCGTGCCGGCGTTAAAAAGGTGTTTGTCCTGACTGTTGCAAAAACTCCGAAATCACGCAGGATAGCTTTTAAAAGGGCTAAAAAGCATACGTATTTTAACAGATAAACGCCGCTATTGCGAAGAAAAACAGCGCAGATATTTTGCTATTGACTTTTCCCGCTAAATGTGTATAATTAACCGCAGAGGAGACAGCTATGAACGAGACAATAAAAAATATCCTTGAACGCAGAAGTGTAAGACGCTATATGACAATACTTCCCCCCGAAGACGATGTTATGCAGATCGTCGAGTGCGGCATGTACGCCGCAACGGCTAACGGTATTCAGCCGTGGTTTTTCAGCGTCGTTAAGGATCGTGCCCTTTTAAGCGAAATATCTGAAGAAAATAAAAGATTGCTTGTCGAAAAAGGCGTTGATGTTACTGAAGACTATGATTGCTTCAGAAATGCGCCTATGGCGATTATCATCAGCCGCGATAACAGCGCCCCGTTCGGAGAAGCAGACTGCGCCAACGCAACCATGAATATGGCTGTAGCGGCAACTTCGCTTGGCATCGCAAGCTGTTATATCGCTTCGTTCCGCGTGGCTTTCGAAGGCGAAAAAGCCGCTGAGTTTTGCGATAAACTCAATGTGCCCGAAGGATTTACGCCCTGCTTTGCGCTTTCGCTTGGCTATACCGGCGTACCTATCCCGCCGCGTAAAGAACGCGTTCCGGGAAGAATCGTTGTTATAGGATAGTTGTTTTGTAAGATCCGTATTTGAAGGGATAAAAGCAGTGCGAAAACTTATAATTATCAGAGGTAATTCGGGAAGCGGGAAATCAAGCCTTGCGAAAGCACTGCAACATAAAATCGGAAGAAATACATTGATGATCCCGCAAGACGTTGTCCGGCGTGAAATGTTATGGGTGCGTGACAGTGTTGGTCCATCAGCAGTTCCTTTGCTTGTATCATTGCTCGAATATGGGTACGCAAACAGTGAGATCACCATTCTTGAGGGAATTCTTACTTTGGCGTGGTATAAACCGCTGTTTGAACAGGCAATTCGGATTTTCCGTGAAGAAAATATATATGCATATTATTATGACCTGCCGTTTTCCGAAACTTTGAAACGCCATAATACAAAAAGCAATAGATTCGATTTCGGGGAAGAAGATATGAGGCGTTGGTGGAACGAAAAAGATTATATCGGATTTATTAAAGAAAAAATACTGACGGAAGAATTAACCTTGGATGACGCCGTGGAATTGATTCTGTCGGATGTTCAATTTCAGTGAAAAGTTCCGGTATTGACTGTTACGGTACGGCTTGTTTCGTATCCTCTGAATGGTCTTTGAATAGAATATGTTCTCAATAGTTGCGGGCGTGTCGGAATGGCAGACGAGCTGGTCTTAGAAACCAGTGCATACGCGTGCAGGTTCAAGTCCTGTCGCCCGCACCATATCGAGTGTTCATAACGGATTTGAGTTATGGACACTCGATTTCTTTATGTTAAATAGTTATTTTCGTTCCTTAGTTATGTATCGGAGCAGGTTTTCCTGCTCCTTTTATTATGCCGTCAAATATTGAACGGCAACGCCCTTTCTGGTTTCTGCTGTGTGAAGCGGTTTTCTGCCACCGCCGGCGATTTCTATGAACCCTACAAAGCGATAATGAATGACTATGTGCTGTGTTCTGTTCTTGCCCGTTCCTTCGGTTTCGTAGACCTCAATCCTGTCAATAAGCTCTTTCAGAAGTGCGGGCGTGAGTTCTTTTATTTCCATAAACTTGCGAACGGCAGATATAAAGCTTTCTTTGTTTCGGTTATTCTCTACAAGCTTGCGCAAACGTTCCTTGTACTCGGTGGTCTTGGATTTCAGTTCCATTCTCTCAACTTCGTATTTGTGAGATAATTGCATAAACCATTCGTCTGAGACTTTGCCCTCGGCATTGTCTTCATAGAGTTTTTCATACAAGCCAGCTACACGCTCATTTCTGACAATCGCCTTTTGAAGTTCGGCTTCGATAAGCTTCTTTTCCTTGTTTGAGTCGGCATTGGTCTTTTTCTCAAGAGCTTCGGCAAACTCATCCTCGTGTTCATCAAGAAGCTTTGCCATATGCTGAAGTTCCATCATAACCACTTGTGAGATGGCATCCTCCCTCACATAGTGGCGGGTTCCGCAAGTACCTCTTGTATCTGTTTTGTAGTTGGAACAGCTGAAATATTGGATGCTGTCGTTCCTTGTGTTGGTATGAAACCAAAGCTTACTGCCGCAATCAGCACAATAGACAAGATCGCAAAACATACTTTTCTTCACATCACCTTTCGGCGCTCTACGTTTGGTTTTTCCCGTCAGCTTCTGTACTTGCTCAAATGTCTCTCGGTCAATGATCGGCTCATGTCTATCCTTGAAGATTGCCCAATTCTCTTTGTCATTTGGAATACGGGCTTTGTTCTTAAAGGATTTTGAGTAACTCTTGAAGTTGATGACGTCCCCGCAATACTCCTGCTGAGCGAGTATCTTTGCAACGGTCGTCTTGCACCACCTATACGGATTTGGCTGAGTTTTCTTGCCGCCTCTGCCAAGGCCTTTGGATTGCCAATATGCCATAGGCACAAGCACTTGTCGCTCCTGCAATATCCTCGCAATCGTTTCGTTGCCCTTACCTTCTATACACATGGCGAATATTTCTTTGACGGTCTGTGCCGCTTCGGGATCGACGATCCATTGCTTCTTATTCTCTGGATTCTTCATATACCCATATGGCGGTTGGGATAAGGGTTCTCCTGCATTGCCCCGGAGTCGGTGCGAGCTTCTCACTTTTCGGCTGATGTCTCTTGCATACATTTCGTTCATGACATTCCTAAACGGTGCAAGTTCATTCTCTCCGTCGTCGCTGTCAACGCAATCATTTATGGCGATAAAGCGGATGTTGTGGTCGGGAAAGAATGTGTCGGTGTAGTATCCGACCTGTAGATAATCTCTGCCGAGGCGGGACATATCCTTGACGATAATTGCCGAGACATAACCCATTTCCATATCTTCAAGCAGTTTCTGAAATCCCGGGCGGTTAAAGTTTGTTCCGGTGTAGCCGTCATCGACATAGAAGCGAGTATTTCCGAAACCGTTTTCTTTGGCATACTTGGTTAAGAGCTTTTTCTGATTGGCAACCGAGTTTGAATCTCCCTCGGTGCCGTCATCACGGGATAAGCGACAGTACAACGCTGTAATACCTGCCTGTTCTTTATTTTTCTTCGACTGCATTAGTCCTCCTTTCCTGCATCTTTCGATGCTTCGCAGTCGCAACACACATATTCTGCCTCTATTATATCATCCTGTCTGTCAATCGACAAATGTGCGAAGTCACTTGTGATAAACTTTTTTACTCTGTCCACAAAATTTTCTTTACTTCGTCTGTGCCTGAACTTTGCTTCAAGTACATACTTAACGCCGTTTACTGTGTACTCCCTCGTTCCCGGTGCGAGTCCGACGGTAAATCCTCTCATCGTGCATCACCGCCTTTGTTTTCTCTTGCTTTCTGCCTTGCATTAAGTATTCTGATGATGGCGTCCTCCATCTGTGCCGCTGTGTAGCTTCGCGGAAAATACTTCTGTAAGCGTTCAATCGGTATCTTGACCTTTTCTTTTTGATTTGCTTTTTCCTCAGCTAATACCTTGTATATTTCGTTCTCACAACAAACTCCGGCTTGGCTGATGCCTTTTAAGTACAAGGCTTGCGATAACGAAGGTGTGCAGTCATGATACTCCATAGCTTCCATGAGAATCTCCTGCTCATCGGGATAAAGGTAAGACAAGGCAACCGCAGGGGTTAGAGCTATCTTTCCCTCATCTACATACCGAAGAAGAGGCGGGATAAGGTTTGTGAGACGAATATATCTCTGAACCTGTCTGCCGCTGTCCGTTTCGGATATAATATCTGCTGTTTCTAACTTCCCGACAAGTTGTCGGGAAGTCTCATCTGTTGCTTTGCCTTGGTGCTTCAATGCATCGAGCTTCATCTTGTAGGCAAAGGCTTTTTCGCTCGGAAATAACCGTTCTCGGTGAAGATTACTGTCTACTACCGCAACAGCGGCGGTATCTCGGTCAAGGTTATATATGAAAGCAGGGATAGTTTCATATCCAAGCTTTTGTACTGACCGAAAACGACGGTGTCCCGAGACGATCTCATACTCGTCCACTGTGTTCTCTTTGGGGCGAACGATAATAGGCGATAATACGCCGCCCGTCTTGGCAAACTGCTTCTTGGTTGCCATCATTCTTTCGTACGCCGTCTCGAACAAACAGTTGATGCCGGTGACATAGAGCTTTTGCTCAGTTTTGTCTCCGTTCATGTCATAATCAAGAACATCGTGAAGCGCCTTCAGATCATTCTCGCTCAGCGACGAGGTCTTCTTCGGATTCTCGGTGTACTTGATGAGAGCAAGCAGATTTGATTTAATAGGCCAAAATCCCGTAGTTGCCATCAGCTCTGCGCCTCCAAGAGCAGTCTGTCTATCTCGCTCATAAGTCTCTTGCACTCACTGACATATGGCTCAAAGTAGGATATATCCTCAACCATACATTCAAGAGCGAACAGTTTCTCTTGAAAATTACAGAGAAGGTTCTTTACTCTAACGATTTCATCGGGTGGCAGAGACTTGGGAGGGGCTTCATGCAGAGCGCACCATACAAGATAGTAGGTCATGCTCAACCCGCATTTCTTAGCGCTTTCTTCGATCTCGGCTTTGATGCTCACATCGACATCCATTACAATTCTTGCTTTCTTTTCATTACTCAATAATTTTGCTTCCTTTCATATAAAATCGGGGTTACAGGGGCGTCCCCTGCCGAGTGGACTTGCCGCCCCCCGTGTACGGAAAGTCCCTGCTTGCTATCTTTCGGACATGTCCTCAAAATAGAGTTAAATCTGCGTTCTGTTTCATAAAATCATTCCTCCTTTCTGCATCCGAAACGGCAGGGCGGATGCGGGTTATGTATCAGAAAAAACAAAAAAGCCGTTACACAGGGGTAGCAGAAAAGACAGTCGAATACTCTCGACCTTGATCTATTCTGTTGCTTATGTAACGGCTTTTGCCATATGAAATTTTATGTGTGTTTGGGAATCTGTCTTATCCCTTCATAAGTACCCCGACATGAGAAACGCAAATTATTCCTGTGAGAATAAATTTTTTGCAAAAAAATTTGCCCCTGCCGTTTTCACGGTAAGGGCAATGAATGATTAGGTTTTGTTTGTGAATGCGTCAAACTTGACTTTTATTTTCTTGAGTCGCTTGGCAATCGCACCTTGTGAAGCAAAGCCGAGTATCTCTGCAATCTCGCTTTGGGTTTTGCCTTTGAGCTTGAAGATGACAATATCTCTATCGGTTTCGTCATCAAGAGAAGCAAGAAAACGCTGTGTCAAATCAGCAAGTGCCGCTTCGTCATCTATAGGCTCATCGTCCCAATATGCGAGCGATTCATCGTCGGGATCAAGCTCATCAAATGAGAGCATCCTGCCGAGCTTGGTGCGTAGATGATTCCATTTTCGTTCAAAGTCAATGCGGTCATGGTTTTCTTTTACACTCGAATTGAAGTCCTCGTGCGCACCGTGTTTCTTTGTGATCTGCACAATCTCAGGCACACTCTGCGACACCATCATCTTGCCGACCATGAAGTTCATAAGAGTATCTGCGACCTTGTCCACCGCTTGCATGATCTCGTCATCGGTCAGCTCTTTAAGCGATTTTCCGAGCAAAGCGGCTTGTGCAGACAATGCGTCCTCAAGCGGCTTTTCCATAGCGGTGAAGAAAACTTCGAACACGGCTTGAAGCTTGCTTTCGTCATCCAAAACTTCCACAACCTGCTCGGCAATGATGCTTTCATCGGTCTGTTCAAGGAGCTTTACGGGGTAATCTTTGGAGAAATTCTTCAGACTCGCCTTGCCGCCCATAGTTAAAAGCTGACTGCACCAAGACTTGTAGAAAAGCCCTTTTGCTCGGCTATGTATCTTATTTTCCGCTACTGTTGCCGTTCTTTCATCGTACTTCGGCACATAGGTCGTGTAATCGTTTGCGCGGAATATGGCTTTTAATTCTTTATCTGTGATTGGCATGGGAGGCTCCTTTCGTATGAGCTATAGAGGCAAATTTACAACAAGTAAAGATTTAAGTCTTCTAAGTTGGTTGTAGAGCAAATATTCCTTTAATCTTGATTCAAAAATGCACTAAGACCACCAATTATTTTATGCATTGCTTTTTGATTGCTTACTCCAAGATTTTCCGAAAAGTTCTTCACCACCAGGAGCAAGTTTAATAACAGTATGTGATTCCAAATCCTCAAAGGCTTTTTCACTATACGAATCTTGCTTATCCAATGCGATAATAACTTGTTTGCCACACTCCGAATATTGTTGTAAAATATTTTCAATAGCTTCATCAGATATCTGTTTTAATATCAGAGAATCATGTACCAAAATCGGTAATCTTGTTAGGTGCATCATTGCCAAATCAAACACCACCAAGCCCTTGTATGCTATGCCTGTACCTGTATCATCGGGAGTGTGGAAAAAATAATTCGACTCGGTAAAATGAATAATCGGAGAATTATATTGCTCTGCATAAAGCAAATTGTTAATTCGCTCCATCTCTGTATTTATGGATTTTTCTATATCACCAAATTGCTCTCCTTTTGCACGTTTCAAACTTTCCTCATCTTCTGCTTTTATCCTTTTTAGTTCTTGTGTTGTTTGATATACTTCATTTTCCCGTTTCATTTTTTCTATTTGCCTAACGGTATCTGCGTGCTTTTTAAGAATGACTTTTGATAAGTTCGGATTGCCAATCAAGTCTTCAAGTTGCTTTTCAAGGTCGTAAATTATAGTACGAATTTCGACTAACTGCTTATCTATATCTCTTTTTTCATTTTGCAATTCGCTCTTGAAAATAGAAACAATTTTTTTGTGGAAGCCCTCAATTTCATCTATGTGTTGCAGATCGGCATTCGGGAAAAAACGAGCTAATTCAACGAATGTTTCTGTAGTATCGGAAAATCTATACGATGCGTTTTCATCCAACACAGAGATTCTACCAAGTAATCTGCTACGTATCCTCTTAGCGTGGCTCAGTTGTCGTTTAATTTCTATTGCTTGTTCAGAAACTACGGCATCTAAATCTAACAATCCCTTATCTAATTGGGTGGAGAGCTGTTCTATTTCTTCAGTCTTTTTAATAATTTCTTTTTCATTTCGATTATACTGAGTCTTTGTGATTTTGGCTATCAAGTCTCGTCGTTGAGCTTCAGAATATGTGTTTAAATTCATGGCAGATTCTTTTGCACGTGCATCCAAACCATCAATAATTTTATAGCCATCAAAAAGTTTTAATAATGCAGTTGTAGCCTTCTCGCCCGATTCCTTAGGTGTAGCATGAAGCGGATGCTTTTCATCATGATTATCCTTGCCATATACACGAATATATCGTCCAACAACATCTCTAAAAGTCAACTTATACATATCAATACCATAATATTGTGCGAGCTGATTGCAGTAATCTGTTGTTGAGATTGGTTTTTTCGGATTATATGATGAATCGCATTCCCATACAGTATTTCTATCAGTTATTGAACGAGAATAGAATAAATCTTCTCCGTTAAAACAAAATTTAAATCCAATACTATGTTCTCCGACGTTATGAAGTATATCATATGCTTCGGTATATGTATTACCACCAAAAGCAAAGTCAACGATTAACATCAAAGTAGATTTCCCTATGGAATTATCTGCTTTGGATGTTCCCAAAACAACATTCAAACCATCGTGAAAAATGATTCTTTTTTGATGAAACTGCTCACAATAAATTTCACACAGCATAATGTATCTCCCCATTTTCATCATTCACTGCCAAGACTTTAAGCGCAAATAAACAATCTAAAGCGTCTATATATTCCAATACTCCTATAAAACTCCCTTTAACTTCTTTATACAAGTCATACGGTGACATATCTCTATCGCAAAGTTTTTCGAGAATTATAGGCAGTTTACTCAAAACACTTTCACTGTAAGATGTAACTTTATTAGGTAATCTCATAAAACACCTCACAAGTCTGCACAAAATATGCAACTACTGCCTCACAAGCCTCTGTTGAGGTGGAAAGCGTTTTTTCTTTTACCCATTTAACAATGTGATTAAAAATTACAGCCTTATCGTCAGTTACTGTATTCATTTTAAGAAAACACGCCTTAATTTGATCACATAACACCTTTAAAAGAAATCCATTTTTTCCATCCTGTTTTCTAAATTCATCACAGATTAAAGTGTAATACACGCTCACATAACCCCAAATTTTGTTTTTTAACAAGGAATCGGAATTTGAAAACTTTTTAGCAAGAGGAACAGGCGAATAATTTAATTCTACCAATTCGTCTTCAGATACTTGTGTTAATTTATATATGATGTCTTCGATTTGTTTTTCCAAGCCGAGGCTCGTAGTTAAGTCGTTCAACACAGTATCCAATAAACGCCCCTTCTTTATATTGAGTAGTTTATTGTATTCTTCTAAAGTGGTGTGATAATCTTGAGTTGAATGACAAGGCTTGCAAAGTGCAATTTTGTTTTCAAACGATTCCGAGTCGCTACCCAAACGCTCTACGTCTTTAAGCGTTTCATACTGTGCTATTGTTGGTCTATTTGGATAAATATGTGCAATTTCAAAAAGCTTATGACTCAATTTAGCTTGCCGTCTACTTTGTAATTCAGTTCCGCAAAGAGGGCAATGGAAATCTACCTCCTTTAGATAGAGGCGATTTTCTGCTTCAGTAGGGTCTTTGCGAGCCATAAGATATGGATCGTCTTCTATAATTTTATTGAGTTCATCCTGTGTCATCTTCTCACCTCTTTCGTGATCAAATTCATTGTTTTTAATGTAAGTGAATGTATGCAAAATTTGCAAACTACACAGCTTGGTTTCTTCTCCATAGGTATTCTTGGAATTTATCTGTAAGTATAAACTCAGGTAACTCCGTAAAAATGGTGGTATCCTCTATAAATCGTCTATGACGACGATCAATACCCTCTCTAAACATCACACCGCCTTTTTCGTTAAAAGTCAAAAAATGCTCATCAAACATTTTATGGTGATTTTCGCAAAGCCAAAGACCATTATCACCGTCAATCGCACAAGCTAATTTTTCATCAAATGATAAGCGATTTGATCTTTTAATGTCTGCAACAGGCCATATGTGTGCACCTTGTATAAGCTCGGGGATTTCACATCTGCACAATGAACAATGTTTGTTTCCAAGTTTACTAAACAAATTATAAAGATATCTCGGAGAACGCAAGCTGTTATTTTCGTTAAAGATATTCTTTTCCAATGTTGTATTAGTAGGAACGACATCAACAATGCCCATATTTGCGATAACATCAAGACTTGATTGGGGTAATTCTTTCAAATCTTGTTCGAGGACTTCATACAATGTAATGTGTTGTCCCTCCTGCCACAATTCCGAAAGAGCATAACAAATGAGGCTTGTTTCATATTTGTTTGCGCCGTATGTTTTACCATATATCTCGATTTCGTTGGCACGGCTTTTAGTTATGAAAGTAGAGTTATTGCTTCTATTTTTTCCTGCATTGATTTTACGGTTGAATATTATATCTTCTACCGATGTAAAGGATTGTATCCTTATAGACAAATCGGGGGTTACATTTAAAAATTCGAAACCAATCGTATTCATTAAACGGTATATCAATATTTGATAATCGGTGGCAACACTATCTGAAGTGTTTAAAAAATAGTAAAATAACCGTTTATGTGGATATGGATTGCTATAATACATATTGAAAGCAGTAGGAACGCTTTGTACGCTTGAATTTCGACCTCCAACTTCTACTTCCGAAAATGAAATATATGCAACCCAATCTTGATATTGCATAATTGCCATTCTACCTTGATTGTATGTTGGTTTTAAGAATTCGTCTCTGTAACTCTTATCAACATAATCGTATGTAAAATCAAGCAACCCCGTAATTCGACGGCAAACATCCATAAGAACTTGAGGTGTAACCGCTTCATCAAAATAATGACCTGTTTGTTCCGATTTTTGCAAATCTCTTTTGATAATAAAATGTGGTTTAGTTCTGTACATCATAGTTGATAATTAAGACCTCCTTTCTTCTACTGCCGGAAATGCCAAGTATATTACCCAATTCTATAACCCGATATCCGTTCTTTTTTATCCAAGCTAAAATGTTTGTATTGATTTTTCCTTTATGCTCTAATACATATGATAACATAAACCGTTTCCCCTTTTGGTTAAGTTCATCTGCAAATTCAAATAATTTTGCCTCTAATGTATCATTCCACCCTTTAAATCCTCTCTTTCCATCGTTATATGAACCAGTTGTCAAGTTATACGGTGGATCAAAATATACAAATGTGTTTGTAGTTATAAGCGGTAAGAGTTCCGAATAATCTGAACTGTAAAATTCATATTTTCCATTCTTTATTTGGCGAGAAAAACTAATCATTTTTTCCAACACTTTGTCGTTAAACCATCTCATACCAACTGGATTATTAAAATCAAGCTGACTATTGAATCTAATTTGTTGCTGATAACCGTATAAAATAATTGTCAACAACAGTCGAGGGTCTCGTTTCTCTACCGGAAGTGAATTATAGTAATCTCTTGCCGCATTATACGATTCGGAATTTGCTTTTTCTAACCCAAATTTCCTTATAACCCTATTCATATACAAAAGATATTCATAAGTATCATAATCCCTCAAAGAACGGACAATAGAAGTTACGATATGATTTATATCGTTATATATTTTTATAGGTGCATCAATATTGATTCCAACATTAAATCCTCCTCCAAACGCATCAACAAACGTGTCAAAATTTTTCGGTTGATAGCGTATGATTTCAGAAATAATGCGGGATTTATTGCCAATATAATTCAGCGGTGCTTCATAGTAAACCTCACCTTTCGGTTTCTTCTCAACAAAGAAAAGATATTCAAAGTGAGGATTTTCATTTTGAGACTTCCAATTTTTATATTTCTTATATGAGATTTTTTTGCAAAGATATGTTTCGGATTTTCCATATCTTTTTAGAGAAGCTTCTATAAACTCCTTTGACATAAAGCCATCGTTGTT
>CAZVSW010000027.1:0-4845 GCA_964630005.1 uncultured Ruminococcus sp.
GATAGTTGCAAAAACCGACGAGGCGCACCGCGGGCTTGCCGAACAGATTTCTTGCCATAGCTTTGTCAGGAAGTACGAAGCCGTTGTGGACGGAAATTTCCGCGAGGACGATTTTACGGTCGATCTGCCCATCGGAAGGTGCGAAAAAGACCGCAAAAAAATGGCTGTGACGCAAAAAAACAGCCGCAACGCCGTAACGCACTGTCACGTAATCGAACGCTTTAACGGCTATACGCACATGGAGCTGACGCTCGAAACGGGACGTACGCATCAGATCCGCGTCCATATGGCGCATCTCGGTCACCCTGTGACCGGCGACAGCGTGTACGGCAAAAAGACAAACGCTTTTGGGCTGTCGGGTCAGTGCCTGTTTGCTAAATATATTAAGTTTATCCATCCCCTCACCGGAAAAGAATTGGAATTTTGCGGTGAGCTGCCGGATTTCTTTATAAAAACATTGGAAAAACTAAGGAGATCAAAATGACTGAAGAAAAGCTGCTCTTACTTTCAAAGCAGGCGCGCAGGGTGCGTAACCTTGCACTGGACGGCATCTATGCCGCGCAGTCTGGTCATCCGGGCGGATCTTTTTCTGCCGCTGACGTAATTACTTATCTTTACTTTGAAAAAATGAATGTGGACCCCAATAACCCCGCCGCAGAAAATCGGGATCGCTTTGTGCTATCAAAAGGACATTGTTGCCCGGCGCTGTATGCAGCGCTTGCGATGAGGGGCTTTTTTGATGTTTCCGAGCTGAAATCCCTTCGCAAACTCGGCTCGCTTCTTCAGGGGCATCCCGATATGAAGACGATCCCCGGCATAGATATGTCGACCGGCTCTCTCGGTCAGGGCGTTTCTGCCGCCTGCGGCATTGCCGCCGAGCTCAAGCGCAGACATAACCCGGCGCGTGTGTACTGTATGGTCGGCGACGGCGAATCCGAGGAAGGTCAGGTCTGGGAGGCGGCTATGTTTGCTTCTCACTATAAGCTCGATAACCTTACCCTGTTTTTGGATTTCAACTGCCTTCAGATAGACGGCGACGTCCGCAAGGTCATGAACCCCACCCCTCTTGATGAAAAGTACGCGGCGTTCGGCTGGCATACTGCCGTGATCGACGGTCATGATTTTAATGAGATCGAAAAAGCCGTTCTTGAAGCCGAAAGCGTCAAGGACAAGCCGTCGGTCATCATCTGCCGCACAGTTAAAGGCAAGGGCGTATCATATATGGAAAATGCCGCCGAATGGCACGGTAAAGCCCCCGGCGAGGAGCTTTATAATACCGCTAAGACAGAGCTTGCATAAGCAGGAGGAGTTTTAAAATGAAAAATATCGCAACCCGCGCCGCATATGGCGAGGCGCTCAGGGATCTCGGCGCAGAATACGATTTTGTTGTGCTTGACGCCGACCTTTCGGGCTCGACACAAACGTCTGTATTCGCCAAGGCGTACCCCGACCGTTTCATGAATTGCGGCATAGCTGAAGCTAATATGATCTCCGTTGCTGCCGGTATCGCCGCTACGGGTACTCCTGTTTTTGCATCCTCATTTGCAATGTTTGCATGCGGAAGAGCGTATGAACAGATAAGAAATTCGGTGGGCTATCCCCATCTTAACGTGAAGATCGGCGCATCCCATGCGGGTATCACCGTAGGCGAGGACGGCGCTACGCACCAGTACTGCGAAGATATCGCGGTCATGCGCACAGTACCGGGCATGATGATCCTCAATCCGGCCGACGCAACCGAAGCATACCACGCAACCAAAGCGGCGCTCCTTCATGACGGACCGGTATATCTCCGTCTCGGCAGATTTGCCGTACCTGTCGTGTTTGACAGAGAGAACTATGTTTTCGATCCGCTTAAAGCGGTGCCCCTCAGAACTGGCGAAGCCGCAACCGTGTTTGCCACCGGCATTATGGTTGACGCGGCGCTTAAGGCGGCTGACATGCTTGCCGCCGAAGGCATTGACATTTCTGTGATAAACGTACATACGATAAAACCGCTTGACGAGGCTACGATCCTTGAATTTGCTTCGCGTACCCGCCTGTGCATCACCGCTGAGGAGCATACCGTGATCGGCGGACTGGGCTCTGCCGTTTCGGAACTGCTTTCCGAAAAACTGCCGACCCCGCTCGTGCGCGTCGGTATAGGCGACGTATTCGGCAAATCGGGCAAGGCCGCTGAACTTCTTGAATATTACGGTCTCAATGCCGCAGGAATCGTCTCCGCTGTCAAACGCGGTCTGGAGCTTAAACGATAATGGAATATAACATCGAAAAGGACTGGACGTCAAAGGGATATTCGGTAATATGCGGAACTGACGAGGCGGGAAGAGGCCCGCTTGCGGGTCCTGTCTGCGCCGCCGCTGTGATATTGCCGATGGACCTCGACATACCGGGACTGGACGATTCGAAAAAGCTCACGCCAAAAAAACGTGAGCTCCTTTTCGATATAATTAAAAAAAACGCCGTGTCATACGGCATAGCGTTTGCCGATAATACCGAGATCGATGAGATCAATATACTAAACGCTTCTCAGCTCGCAATGCGCCGCGCCGTCGCAATGCTCGACCATCGTCCTGACTTGGTGCTGGTCGACGGTAACATTGCGCGCGGCTTTGAAATGCCCGCGGTCACCGTGATAAAGGGCGACGCGCTGTCGCCGTCGATAGCGGCCGCTTCGATTCTTGCAAAGGTCACCAGAGACCGCTTTTGCGAACAGATGGAAGCAGATTATCCCGGTTATGGCTTTTCAAAACACAAGGGATATCCGACAAAAGAACACTATGCCGCGCTCGCAAGGCTCGGACCGTGTCCGCTGCATCGCCGCAGCTTTTTGAAAAAGAAACATGAGAACGACTAAAGAAACAGGCAGCATAGGTGAAAAGTATACCGAAAAATACCTGAAACGCAACGGCTTTCGCGTCGTTGCAAATAACTATGCCGTCTCGGGCTCTGAGATCGATCTTGTGGCGTATAAGCGCGGCGTGTTGATCTTTGTAGAGGTAAAAACACGGTCGGGGAGCTCTTTCGGCACTCCGGCTGAGGCGGTTACCGAGCTGAAACGCCGTAAGCTCCGCTATGCGGCGCGCGGCTTTTGGTATGAACAGCAAAAGTTTGGCTGTATTCCGGTGTGGTCGCCGCTGCTACGCGACTTTTCGCTCAGAAAGGTCAGGAACGCAAGGCTTGATATTGCTGAGGTATATCTCGAAAACGGCGAACCTGAACGTATTAATATAATAGAAAACGCTGAGGATTACAGCTGGCTATTAAAATAATGCTTTTGAGGGAATAATCAAAAGTAAATATAATTAAAAGGAGCTATAAATTTTTATGCTTAAAGGTAAAAAGGCAATCGTTACAGGCGGCACGCGTGGAATCGGCCGCGCTATTGTTGAAGTGTTTTTGCAAAACGGAGCAGATGTGGCAGTCTGCGGCTCGCGCCCGGAAACGGCAAAAAAGGCTGTGGATGAGCTTGAAGCGAAATATCCGGAAAGAAAAATTATTGCGGCTTCGCCTGACCTGACAAGTGAAGAAAGCGTTAAAAAGTCGTTCGAAGAAATTGCCGAACAGCTTGGCGGACTTGACATTCTGGTCAACAATGCCGGACTTTCTTCACGCACTCCGCTTATCGATTATAGCTATGAAGAGTTTGAAAAGGTTATTGACCTCAACCTCAATGCGGTTTTTGTCTGCTCGCAGGCCGCGGCGAGACTTATGAAGGATAGCGGCGGCGTTATTCTCAATACCAGCTCCATGGTCGCAAAATACGGTCAGCCGTCCGGCGTGGCATATCCCGCGTCGAAGTTTGCGGTGAACGGACTCACCCAGTCGCTGGCGAGGGAGCTTGGCAAATATAATATCCGCGTCAATGCGGTTTCGCCCGGAGTTACAAACACCGACATGATGGCAAATGTGCCCAAAGAGGTGCTTGCTCCCGTCGTGGCGCAGATTCCGCTTCAGAGGATCGGCGAACCCGAAGAGGTTGCGAACGCGTTCCTCTTCCTTGCAAGCGACATGGCGTCGTATATCACCGGCGCGATCCTGCCGGTAGACGGAGCGGCGCGAACCTGATAGAGAAGTGACGGGGGACAACGCAAGCGTTTTCCCCCGTCATAGCGAAGCGATCTATTCGGCTTTTTTGGCTACAACTACTGCGGTGTAATATTTGTCGTACGTCACATAGCCGGGTTTGGACGCCGGCGGTTTTTTGACAAAGCGTACGCGCGTATAGTCCACCTCGACCTTTTGCTCGGCGGCAACAGACGAGTGCGCGGCGGCGATCTCCGCCGCTTCGGTATAGTCGCGGTCGGTCGGTTCAACTCCGTCGGTGACCAGAATGGTATGTGAACCGGCGGCGTTCTTGACGTGAAACCATATGTCGTTCTTGGAAGCGCCCTTTGTGAGCTTATCGTTTTGCAGGTTGTTTCTGCCGACAAGCACGGTCATTCCGTCTGTCGTTCTGAACGAAAGCGGCGGCAGAGGTTTTTGCTTCTGCTTTCTTCCGTTTGCGCGGATATAGCCTTCTTCTTCGAGCTCGCTTCTTATCGCGGCTATCTCATGCTCGGTAGATGCGCGCGCAAGGCAGTCGAAAACGCTGTCGAGATAAGCTATTTCAAGCCTGTCTTCCTCTATCAGCTTTGCAAGCGACTCCTCGGCGTTTTTATATTTTGTATAAAGCTTATAATACCGCTGTGCGTTTTTTGCAGGCGTAAGACGCGTGTCCATGGGTACGGATACGTTTTCGCCCGTGCAGTAATCAAGGCACAGCGCGCTTTTTTCGCCTTGCTTCAGGCGGTGTATGTTAGAAGTCAGCAGGTCGCCCCACAGGCGGTACTGCTCTTTTTTTTC
>CAZVSW010000027.1:4855-15631 GCA_964630005.1 uncultured Ruminococcus sp.
GAAAGGCGGCTTGCAAGCTTCTTTTCGGTGTGCTTTTGCTTTTGGGCGATCACCTTGAAAAGCCCCTCAGAGAGATCGCTTATGAGAAACGCCGATTTTTTTGAGCCATAAAATTCAGTCAGCAGAGCCGAAAAGCTTTCGAACTCCTTTGTAACAGCCGAGTAGCCGTACTGGCGAAGCGGTATATATGAAAACTCCACGGGCTTATCATCCTTGAAAACGGCAGTAGGAGCAAAATCGCCCTCGGCGAGGCGCTTGGCGACCAAAGAAAAATGAAACCAAAGCTTCTCGCTGTCGATGCTTCCGACAGATGCGTCGGTACTTCCGCACGCGGAGTAGCATATCTCGCGGCATACGACGGGCGAAAAGCCGAAAAATGTTTCGAGAATGAAGCGCTCGCAGCTCTTTTCAGGCATTGCGGCGGCAAGGCTCAAAAATTCGTCCTTGGTTACCGTAAGCTCGCGCTTATCCTGTGGAGGCGGCGCTTGGTAGGGCATTCCCACCATGATCTGCCGCTTCGACGCGGTGATGTCGGCTGTGTGGAGCGCGCCCAAAATGCGGTCGTTCGGGTCGGTCAGAATGATATTTGAATACTTGCCCATAAGCTCGGTGTATATACGCCGTGAGGAGAGATGACCCAGCTCGTCGGCGCATTCGAACTCGATGCATATTACTCTGTCGTTTCTGAGGGCGTATACATCTGTTATACGCGAGCTTTGCAAATGCTTTCTGAGAAGCAGACAGAACATTGTCGGGGTCTGCGGGTGCTCGCCCGCCTCGGCGGTGACGGCGGCGTAGGGCATGGAGGGAAGTGCGGAAAGCACAAGAACTCTGCTTTTGCCGCCCGCGTATATGACAGCCTCGACACACGCCGAGCCGCTGTGAAAGATCTTTTCGGTGCGTCCGCCGATGAGCTGTTTAAGCTCGAGCGACAATGCGTAACAAAAATTTCCGTCAAGTGCCAATTGTGATCACCTCTATATCGGGGAATTCGCTTTTGATAATGTCTGAAAGCACGGGTACGACTACATTTTCTGTCTCGAAATGACCGCAGCAGATCAGGTTGATGCCGTATTCCCTGGCGTCTATCATGGCGGCGTGGCTTGCCTCGCCTGTCAGGTAGGTATCTGCACCCGCTTTAAAGGCGTCAACAACTTCGTCCTTTCCGCCGCCGCTTACAACGGCAACGCGCTTTACCCTGCGTCCTGCGTCGACCGTCTGAAAGGGGGTACAGTGCAAAGCTTCGGAAGAAAAAGAGATAAATTCATCGAAGCTTTGCTCGGAAACGTCGCCGATTCTGCCAAACGGCAGGAAGGGAACGGCATTTTTGATATGCAGTCTTTCGCAAAGTGTGTCGTTCACGCCGCCCTCGAATATGTCAAGGCATGTGTGGAATGAGGCGACGGAAATGCGGTTTTGTATGCATTTTATCACCCGTTTCGAGGTGCTGTCGCAAACAAGGCGTGAAAGCGGCTTGAAGATAAGCGGATGGTGCGTTATGATCGCGTCCGCGCCGAGCGCGTGCGCCTTATCGGCGGTCTCGCTTGTAACGTCAAGGCATACCGCGATTTTTTTGATTTCGTTTTCAAGCTCAAGCATGACGCCGTCGTTGTCCCACGGCTCGCTTGCGCCGAATTTTTCGTGCAGTATTGATGCTATTTCTGTTATTTTCATGATGCTAATCCAATGTTATTTTTCCGATCACGCCGCCCCGGAATTCGTCAAGAATGCATGATGCGGTGCGATCTTCATCGATCACGCCGCCGCTTCTAATAAATCCGCGCGCGCGGGCAATCTTTTCGAATACGTCGTAGGGTTCGCTGTCCCCGATAGTGATCTTATAGCGTGTTTCGAGGCACTTCGGATATTTTTCCATAATAATTGCGAGAAGCTCGCACGAGAGCGTCAGCGTGTCAAGGATCTCGTCGCGGATAGAGCCGATGGCGGCGAGCTTTATACCGACGGACGGGTCGTCGAACTTAGGCCAGAGAAGACCCGGAGTGTCGAGCAGCTCAATGCCGCCGGGTGCGGAGACCCACTGATTCTGGCGCGTTACGCCGGGACGGTCCTCTACCTTGGCTTTTTTGGTGTTGGAATATGTATTGATAAACGTGGATTTGCCGACGTTGGTGATGCCGACGACCAGACAGCGTATCGGCATGTTCTTTATGCCCTTGGCGGCGGCACGGTCGAGCTTGTCCTTCATGATATCCCGTATTTCGGCGGTGACCGGCGAAAGATCGCGGTTTTGTTTGCAGTCAATTGCGAGAATGCGCCTGCCGCCTTCTTCGAGACTGCGCTTGAATTCCGGCATGCGGCTTTTGTCGCAAAGTGACGCTTTGGTCATCAGCGTGAGGGTCGGTTTATTTGAAAACAGCTTGTGAAAGTCCGGATTCTGGCTTGATATCGGCAGTCTGGAATCGAGCAGTTCGATCACAATGTCGACCAGCGGCAGATCCTCTGCGATCTTGCGCTTTGCCTTTGCCATATGACCCGGATACCAGTTGATATGGTTCATGGTGGGATTTTGTTCCATATGCTTCACTTCCTTTTAAAGGTTGGTTAATTACCTGATATTATTTTACATGAGTTCATTGCTATCACTTTCTTTGCTTTCTTCCAATAGCAAATCAAAATCTGATTTATACAATTTATCTTGTTTAATTCGGTATTTTTCAAATTCAGTAAGCGCTTTATCGCAAGCGATCTCATGGGATATCTTACCTGCGTCTTTTAATATATCTCTATCATCACTAAGTAAAAATTTATCTATTCTGATCGCCCAATCTTCCATTGTCATTGGAATATTTCTTTTAGCTCTGGCCTCTGCTAAATCTAAAAATGCAGACACAATTCGTTCCAGCTGTTCCAATTCATCTTTGCTTAAATAATTTTTTGCTATAATAACATCTGTTCCGAGTATTTTGCCATCGGGGGAATTTTTCCATGAAGTAAGCCCCATATGTTCTTTTTCAGAATCTGCTCGATTATATATAATTTCTGCTGCTGTTTGATGAGATACAGCGTAGTGCATTTTGTTCTGAACTTTTTTGAAAAATTTAATTGTAGTAGGCGATTTTCTATCATAGTCAATGCTGGTTGCGTATATATCGGTAATTTTTTGATAAAATCTTCTTTCTGATAATCTTATTTCTCTTATTTCAGCAAGAACCGTTTCAAAATAATCTTCATCAAAAAAGATTCCGTTTTCCATTCTTTTTTTATCTAATAAATACCCTTTTTTTGAAAATTCTTTTAAAACATATATAGCCCATCTTCTGAACTGTATTGCTCTATCAGAATTGATTCTAAATCCCAGGGAAATTGCCACATCAAGATTATAATATTTTACTTTTCTTTTTACTTCTCTGATACCTTCTTTTTGAACTGTCAAATATTCTTTGACAGTTGAATTTTCTTCTAATTCAAATGTTTCAAAAATATTTTTCAAATGATAACTAACATCCTGTTTACTTGTATCATAAAGTTCAGTCATAGCACTTTGAGATAACCATAAATCACCATCTTCAAACCGTACAGAAATCCCTTTTTGTCCCTTTTGTCTTTCGAATATTAAAAATTCAGCGCTACTGCTCCTGATCATTAAATCTTTTGCCACTTTTTCATCTCCCATCTTATTGTCATAAAATGTGTGATATTTTTTGAAAAACAGATTCTTTATTTAAGAAGGTCTGCGAGTGGTTGTCCTTTTGTTGGGTTGTCCCGGTTAATATGGTTCATGGTGGGATTTTGTTCCATATGTTTCGCTTCCTTTGAGCTTTTTATATATTTGTCCTGTTAACTTTATATATTACATCCACTTCAGCTTCGGTTGGCTCTTCCCATATGGCAGTCAGTTTCTTCATTAATCCTTCATCCAGGTAAAAGTCAGAACCTCCGTTGCCGTCTTTTATTCTTTTATTTCTTTCGGCAATGTTTTGCTTCCACGTTTCATCATCGACACAAACGTAGTGGAGCTCACATTCTATACCGTTATCTTTATAATATCTGACTGTTTTTTCTCTTTCCGATTTAGACCAAAGCCCTCTTTCGAAGATCACAACAGCTCCCGCTTTGGCGATCTCGCCAACCTTTTTGGTGAGATATGCTATCAATCTTTCTGAAAATATATCGAAAAACTCGCCCTGCTCATTATTTATAAGTTCATAAGTGGCTTCATCGGGAGATATTATAACTGCATTCAGTGAATCTTTTAATGTTTTGGAATAATAACTTTTTCCGCTGCAAATTTTTCCGCATACCAATATTACTTTTCCCATACGATGTCTGATAGAGTAATCAGTTTTGCATTCTGATCTGTTCGCCGGTTATGAGCGGATATCTGATAAGACGGTTTGAATCGAGGTCTTCTTTGTTCATATCCACGGCGGTTATCTGGTGATTGTTGTATGTCGTGTAGTAGTAGATCCCTTTATCGGCGTTACAGCACGAGGTATAGATCGTTATTTCAAATTTGCCCTCATCAAGCTCGCAGCATCCTCTTTGCTGATCGACAGAGCCAAGAATGTGGAAAAACTGGCTGACGCTTTCGGCTTCGCTGTCGCCCGAAACCGAATTCATTTTGGTGAAGGCGACGCGCACGAATCGTGAGTTTGAAGAAAGGTCGCCGGGAAGTCCGATAGCGCCCATCCCGCGGCTGTATGCCTTTAGATTCAACTCTTTTGCAAACGAATTCGTCGTCGATTTTGTCGTTAAATTCATATAATTATTCAGCGTAAACATCTGAACATCAAACGGAGGGTTGTTTGTCAAGACCCCGACGGGGTTATCATGGACCTTAAGACCGTCTTTTACCGATTCAACGGTGATAGATTCGCTGCGGTCGGAAATTATCCAGTGGAGCTGGGAGGCGGGGAGCATATCGTTATAGGGCGTATCAAGGAGGTTGAGGTTTGAAAGCAGTGTACGGGCTTCTTTAACGGTTGCACAGCGGCAAAGAACCCACGGTATGAATTCAAACTGAGCTATATTGTCCTTGTCCGCTTGGGTTTTGCTGTTGTAGCAGGCGTTGCCGACAAAGTTGAGCCCTGCCATGCAAAGCCCTTTTTCGTTGATCGCGTCGTAATAGAGCGGATAATCGTCCAGAACATGCGCCATGCCGATAATGGCATAGTGGCTTGCGACGACGCCTTTTTCTCTGAAAACAAGCGGAAAGCTTCGCGGCGTTACGGTGATCTCCTCGCCGTACGAGAATTCGTAATCAAGCGTGCGTCCGAAATAAAAATCTTTTGTTTTGTATGTTGCTGCTGTGCACATATTATTTTCTCCTTAGATAACGGCAAATTTATTACGGGGCGGCAACGGCCGTAAAGCTGTTGTCGCCCCGTTCTAAGGGCGAATCCGCCCGTTTTTTTAGTTAACCGTGCCGAATTTGTCAAGCGGCAGGAATCGGATAATGACTTTGCCGAGCGCCTGACGCACGTCAAGCTGACCGATCTCGGGGTTGCGGCTGTCGTTCGAATTATTGCGGTTATCGCCCATTACGAACATTTTACCTTCGGCGACAGTGAATTTGCCGTTATAAAACATCCAGTAATGCATGATCTCGTCTTTGTCTTTTCTGACATAGGGTTCGTCAAGCTGAACGCCGTCGACTTTTACGATCCAGTTTTCGAAATCGATCTCAACGGTCTGACCTTCGGTGGCGATGACGCGCTTGATAAGCGGCTGTTCGTGTCCGGGCACTTGTACGACGACGATATCGCCGGTCTTGTAGCTGCCGTAGGTATTGACAATGATAAGCCGATCCTCATTCTGAAGGGTATGAGTCATGGAGTCGCCGTCAACGGTAACGTATTTGAATGCGAATAAAAATATGAGGATCAGAACGGCGAGCGCAAGGGTAAATGTTTCCGCCCAGTCGCAGACTTCTTCATACATAAGCCAGCTCAGGGACTTTTTGCGCTTTTCCTGCGGAAGAGAATTTTCGTTATCCATGATATAGACTCCTTTTAACAGCTTAAAAGCAAAAACGATGCAAAAAGCGGCTGTCGCAAATGCGAATTTGCAACAGCCACTTGCGGTCCGTAGTTTGGAAATGAGATATTAGATATCTTCCTTAACCTTAGCGTTCTTACCGACCTTACCGCGGATATAGAACAGCTTTGCACGGCGAACCTTACCTTTTCTGACCACTTCAACGTTCTGAACGTTGGGGGAGTGGAGCGGGAAGGTCTTTTCGGTGCCTACGCCGTAAGAGATGCGGCGGACGGTGAAGGTCTCGCTGATGCCGCCGTTTCTCTTTGCGATAACGACGCCTTCGAAAATCTGGGTTCTTACTCTTGTACCCTCGACGATACGGCAATAAACCTTGACGGTGTCGCCGACATTAAACTGAGGGATTTCTTTTTTGATCTGCTCTTCTGTGAAAGCCTTAAGCATATCCATTGGCTTTTCCTCCTTGTTTTTGAAGCGAGAGGTTCTTACCGAGCAATGTGGCATTGGAACATCTCAAAGATATATCGCCATATTATAACACGTCTTTTCCGTTTTTGCAATACCTTATCGGAAAGTTTTTTATTTATAAATCAGACGGCGGCCTGCTTCAGGTCCGCGATCAGATCGTCGGCGGCTTCTGTGCCGCAGGAAAGGCGGAGCAGGGTAGGCGTGATGCCGTTTCTGAGGCGTACCTCTTCGGGCAGCGACGCATGAGTCTGCGTAAACGGGTGAGTTATGAGCGAGGCGTTGCCGCCGAGGCTTTCTGCGAATGTGATGAGCTTCAGTTTGTTTATAAACCCTTCCGCGTCGACGTTTTCCTTTAAACGGAAGGATATCATACCGCCGTAGCCGGTGGTCTGTTTTTTCGTTATCTCATACTGCGGATGGCTCTCGTCGCCGACAAACAGCACCTCGTCGATCATAGGCGAGCTTTTTAAGAAGTTGTTTATCTTTTGCGCGTTTTCCGAGTGGCGCTGCATACGCAGTACGAGCGTCTCCATGCCCCTTTTTACAAGAAAGCTGTCGAACGGCGAAAGACCGCTGCCGGCGGTGCGCAGATAAAAATCAACGCCGTCGGCAATGCCCTTGTCGTTTGTGATCACAAGTCCTGCCGAAGCATCGTGGTGACCGCAGAGGTATTTTGTGGCGGAATGGACCACCGCGTCAGCGCCCAGCTCGAGCGGTCGCTGGAATACGGGGGTGAGAAACGTGTTGTCGCAGATGAGGGGCGCTCTCCCGCCGATGATCCCGGAGATTTTTCCGATATCGGCGACCTTCATGAGCGGGTTTGTCGGAGTTTCTATAAACACCATCGCGACGTCCGGCGTTATATTGCGGCAGAACGCTTCGGCGTCTGTCGCGTCGGCGTAGATGACCGTCACGCCGCGGTTTTGCGCCATGTCGGAAAGCAGTCTGTATGTACCGCCGTAAATATCGTTTCCCGCAAGCACGGCTTTGCCGCAGGGTACGAGCGAAAATACCGCCGCAACCGCCGCAAGTCCGCTGGAAAATGCGGATGCATAGCGCCCGCCCTCGGCAGAGGCGGCCGCCGCTTCGAGCTCGTGCCGCGTCGGGTTTGACACGCGCGAGTACGAGTATGCGCTTGGCGCGAGAAAACGGTTTTCATAGGTCGAAGTCTGATATATCGGGCAGGCGAGCGCTCTGTAGCCGTGCAGTCTTGTCCGCGGATGGATGAGCTTTGTTTCAAGTGAAAGTTTCATATTTATAATACACCTCGGCAGATTATATGCGCGCCCGCGTTTATATAGTACAGCGATTCCGGAGAGGGGATAGGCCGAAAATTATTTTTCTAAAAATCTCATCTTTCGGACAAATCGTATTGACAGAGCGCGACATTTGGATTATAATGTTAAAAGGTATTTTTAAAAACAGATTTCGGGGGTGATATGATGGCAGAATCCGCATTCGAAAAGCTGGCTTCCGCAGAGGCGGAGGCTGAACGGATCAAGAGCGCCGGCGCTGAAGATCAGCGTTTGCAGCTTCAGAAAGCCCGCGCAGAAGGCGATGCTCTGATAGCCCAGGCGCGCAGGAATGCCGAAAACGGCTTGGAAGCGCTGGGGAAAAAGCTTGCTGAGCGCGACGGTGAAAGCCGCGAAAACATCGAACGTGAAATAAAGATCAAATGCTCCTTGGTGCGTACCAAGGCGGAAGAGCGCCGCAAAGCGGCTCTGGATTATATTTTCAGAGGAGTAACTAACGGTGGCAATTAGAAAAATGAAAAAGCTGTCGCTGGTCGCGCTGAAAAGCGATGCGGACAGGCTGGTCAGGGAGCTGACATTCCTGCGGGCGCTGGAGCTTAAGCCCATCGACACTCCGCCGGACGGCTTGCCTATGGCTCTCCCGTCAAACCTGCCGATTTCCGGAAACAGCGAACAAAAACAGCTTTTAACTACTGCTCTTAAGCTCACCGAAAGGTATCGGACAAAGAAAAAGCCCGATTTCGAGCTTGAGCGTTCCCAACTTGAAGACAAGCAGAGCCATTCAGACGCTATGATGGCCGCCGCGCGCGTGCTTCAGGTGGACGAGGAGCTTAAAAGCCTTGCGGCCGAAAAGGACGAGGTCGCAAAACGGCTTATGGCTCTTACCCCGTGGGAAAAGCTGGCGATAAATCCGTCAGCGCCCGATACGTCGTATACAAAAAGCGTCATCGGCATCGTTCCGCAAAACTGCGATTTCGACGAGAAATTCGCCGCAAGCGACATGCCCGACGTCTATGCCGATACGGTGCATACAGACGGTTCCCGAAAATACGTTTCGGTGACCTTCATGAAAAGCGATGAAAGCCGCGTTGCCGCTCAGCTGGCGCGTATCGGCTTCACCCGCGTGGACATTGACAAATCAGTTACGTGCGTTTCAGTTTCAACCTCGGCGCTCGGCGCGAGGATCGGCGAGATCGATAACGAAACTGAAAAACTTAAGGACGAGCTGAGATCACTAGCAAGCTATTCAGACGAATTCAAGCTTCTGTTTGACAGCTACAGCCTCGACGAATCTGTCGAAGAAGCTGCCAGCGGTCTGTTCTATACATCCGGCGCAGTACTGCTTCAGGGCTGGGTCCCTGAATACCGTACAAAGGCGCTTGAACAGACATTAGAAGGGTTTGAGTGCTTCTATGAACTGGAAGACCCGAAGGACGACGAAGAACCGCCGGTGCTTTTGAAAAATAATCCGGTGACCGCTCCGTTTGAATCGGTGCTTTCGCTTTACGCGCTGCCGAAATACCGCGCGTTTGACCCTACCTCGTTCGTTGCGTTCTTTTTCTTCTTCATATTCGGCTTCATGATGCAGGATATGGGATACGGCTTGCTGCTTCTGGTCGGCTGCCTTGCAATGCTCAAGATAATGAAGCCCAAGGGAACATTCAGGCAGATGCTTAAGATGTTCGCGATGTGCGGCGTCTCAACTATCATTGCCGGAGCGCTGTTCGGCGGCTTCTTCGGCGACCTGCCCAGCAGCTTCGCACAGAACATGCTCGGCAAAGAGGCCTTCAGCTTCGCTCTGTGGTTCTCTCCGCTTGATAACCCGATGATGATGCTCTATTTCTCAATAGGCGTCGGCGTGGTTCAGGTGCTTGCGGGAATCGCAGTCTCGGGCTATGTAAAGTGCACGCGCGGCGATGTTTACGGCGCATTCGGCGACGATTTCGCGTGGCTGTTCGTCTTTATCGGCGGCGGTCTTGCGTTTGTGCTTCCCGGCGTTTTCGGTACGATCGGTCTCGGCATATGCCTCGTCGGCGTGCTCATGATCGTGCTTATGAAGGCGCGCGGCGTCAAAAATCCCATACTTCGCATAGGAAAAGGTCTTGTCGGACTTTACGGCGCGATCAATATGGCGTCGGACATCCTCTCCTATTCGCGTATAATGGCACTCGGTCTTTCCGGTGCGGTCATTGCAAACGTAATGAACCTCCTCGGAACTCTTGCAGGTCCTACTCCGATCGGCTTCGTATTATTTATATTCATGCTCGTTATCGGTACGGCTCTCAATATGGCGATCTCACTGCTCGGCGCGTTCGTACATTCGGCGCGTTTGCAGTACATCGAATTCTTCGGCAAGTTTTACGAAGAAGGCGGCGAACCCTTCAAGCCGCTTAAGCCTGCCGAAAAGTACTATTCCGTTAAATTTAATCAAGAATAAAAAATATTTTCTGAAAGGAAAAACACAAAATGGATACTTCCGCTATTGTCGACGCTGTTGCGTCTCAGCCCTCTTTCTTCAGCGTGCTTATGGAGAATATCTTCACCGGCACAAACATTGCCCTTATCGGCGCTGCTCTGGCACTTTTCGTAACCGGCTTCGGCTCCTGTAAAGGCGTAATGATGGTGGCAAATGCCGCTACTCCCGTAGTTAATGAAGATCCCAGCAAGTTCGGTAAAGCTATCGTGCTTCAGGCTCTTCCCGGCACTCAGGGTCTTTACGGCTTCGTTACCGCGTTCATCATCCTTATGCAGCTCGGTCTTTTCTCTGACAATATGCTCGAGCTTACCATCGCACAGGGCGTGTTCGTTCTCATCGCTTGCCTCCCCATCACCATTATCGGCTATTATTCCGCAATCAAGCAGGCTACCGTTGCAGTTTCCGGCGTTACCATCCTCGATAAGCATCCCGAGGACTTCATGAAGGGCGTCATTTCTTCCGCTCTCGTTGAGACTTATGCCGCTTTCGCATTCCTTACCTCGCTTCTTGCCTGCCTCCTTTATATCGGCAAAATCGCATAATTCGCGTCCCGATAAAACGATTTTCACGTTCGTTGATAGTCTGACGTATCTTGTTGCGAGCCTTTGATGTTACGACGAT
>CAZVSW010000028.1:0-589 GCA_964630005.1 uncultured Ruminococcus sp.
TTTCAACGTTATTAATAACAGTAGGCTGACCGAACAGACCCTTTACTGCCGGGAACGGAGGACGGGGACGAGGTTCGCCGCGGTTACCTTCGATAGAGGTGAGAAGAGCGGTCTCTTCGCCGCAGACGAACGCGCCTGCGCCGAGACGGAGCTGAATATCGAAATTGAAATCAGTACCGAAAATATTCTTACCGAGCATACCATATTCTCTTGCCTGCTCGATAGCGATCTGAAGTCTCTTAACTGCGATAGGATATTCGGCGCGTACATAGATATAACCTTCATCAGCGCCGATAGCATAGCCTGCGATTGCCATAGCCTCGATAACCGCATGAGGGTCGCCTTCGAGGATGGAACGGTCCATGAATGCACCGGGGTCGCCCTCGTCTGCATTACAAACGACGTACTTCTTGCAGGGTTCGGGAGTCATGGCGAACATCCACTTTCTTCCGGTGGGGAAGCCTGCGCCGCCTCTTCCGCGAAGACCGGACGCAAGAACAACGTCAGCAACGTCCTTGGGAGTCATGGTGATGAGCACCTTTCCAAGGCCTTCATAACCGTTGACAGCTATGTATTCGTCAATCTTTTC
>CAZVSW010000028.1:599-15607 GCA_964630005.1 uncultured Ruminococcus sp.
ATATTTTCAGGATCGATCACGCCGCAGTTACGAAGAGCGAGACGATTCTGGGATTTATAGAATCTGGTTTCCGAAAGAGAAGAGCTGTGTTCGCCCTCAACTGCGGGATCGTTATAGATCATTCTTTCAACGGGACGACCTTTGAGAAGATGTTCTTCAACGATTTCGGGGATCTCATCAACAGTAACACGGCTGTAGAAAACACCCTCCGGGTAAACGATCATAATCGGGCCGAGAGCACAAAGACCGAAGCAGCCTGTCTGAACCACTTTGATTTCCTGATCAAGTCCCTTTTTTGCAAGCTCCGAAACAAGAGCTTCTCTGACAGCGGCACTGTTTGAAGAAGTACAACCGGTGCCGGCGCAGATAAGAACATGTGAACGTATCATTTAATATATCCTCCGTTTCCGATTTTACTTTTTCATATACTCAGCAACAGGGGCGCCGCCCTTGAGGTGCTCGAGTACAACTTTTTTTGCCTTATCGGCGTCCATATTAATGTAAGTGACCGTATCCTTACCGGGGGCTACGATCTGAACAGTGGGTTCATTACCGCAATCTCCCATGCATCCGCTTTGTGTAACGGTTACGGTTTCAAAAAGATTCTGTGCGTTTACTTCCTCAACGAAAGCGTTAAGAACAGCCTTTGCACCGGCGGCGATACCGCATGTGCCCATGCCGACAACCACGCGAACGTCGGCAAGACCGTTACGGATAGCGATCTTGTCTCTCATGCTTTCCCTGATTGCAGCAAGCTCCGCTAATGTTTTCATATTGCTTATATCCTTTCAAAGGTTTTTATTTTTAAGTTTCTCGTATTCCGAGGCAAGCTCGTCCCTAATCAGCTTAAGAACATCTGCTGAAGAGAACAGACTTCTCGGAAAATTTCCGATAATATCTTTTGAGGAAAGCGTTACCTCTCCTGACGGGGTGACATGTCTGAAATCCAGCTCTGCTCCGTTCAGAGCGTTTAAGGCGGAAATCAGCACCGAAGGCATATCGCCGAGTGCCGGGCAAAGCGGACTTTCTTTTTTGAACGACGCAAACACTTTTGTGTAATGAATGCTGCCGGTACTGCTTTTTATATCAAAGCTCCCGCCGGTCTGTTCAGCCGCGGCAAAAAACAACGGCAGTCCGAGACCGATGGAACGCGTGCTTTTAGTTGTAAAAGCCGTTGAAGCGGCGAGCTTCATACGTTCGTTCGTCATTCCGATTCCGTCATCACTGACGGTAACTTCAAAAGCGTCATCGCTTTCGTAAATACGGATCAGTATATTTTCGGCATCAGCTTCGACCGAATTGCGGAAAATATCAAGAATAAGAAGCGACAGATCGTTCATCGAATCCGAAACGCGCAAAACAAACGTTTTTTCGTTTTCGCCAATGTCTGACGCCGCAAGCGAGTCGCAAAGCTCTTTCACCGTCATGATATCATCGTACCCGAAAAAAGACCCATGCTCTGAAGTCGGGAAGCGTCAGAGCCTGAAAGGTCAGTTCAAATGGAGTTATTTCTGTATTTATCGAGAATGCCCTTGATATCAGAGGGGACAAGTCTGCCGTATACGTCGCCGTTAATAGTCATTACCGGAGCGAGACCGCAGCAACCGAGACAACGGGTGTCCTGAATAGAAAACAAGCCGTCGGGAGTGGTAGCGCCGGAGGTGATACCCAATTCTTTTTCTACTTCAGCAAGAACAGCTGCTGCGCCTTTAACGTAGCAAGCGGTGCCGGTGCAAACAGCAACGACATATTCACCCTTAGGCTGAAGGGAGAACTGAGCGTAAAAAGTCGCAACGCCGTATACGTCGGAGACGGGGATATCAAGAGAATCAGCGATCAGCTGCTGAGTCTCAAAAGGAAGATAGCCGAAAAGATCCTGTGCCTTCTGCATAATCGGCATAAGCGGACCCTGCACGTCTTTGTGAGCCGCGATGAACTCTTTCAGTTCGGCGGTTTTTTCTTCGAACTGTTGTTTTGAAAGTGCCATTAGTAATAGGCCTCCTATTTACTAAATTGAGTTGATTACGGACCCTACGCCCGTTCCCACTCATTGTATCACATTTGTTTTTAAAAAACAAGATATTTTTTTGTTTTTCTGCTTTGTTTCGTGAAGTTTCGTCAATATTTTTTTCTTTTACTTCAAATAACTGCCATATGGGACGCCCGGATTCCACGTTTTTCATTTATATGTATCCCCAACCTCAATATATGCAAAAAAAATCCGTCATTTTTGTAAATTTCAGATTGACATATATAACATATTGTGGTACAATACGCACATGAAGACTTGCGGCTCATGCCTCACGGGCTTCGTATGAAAACCGCACCGCTACCCCCAACAATCAATCAAGGAGAAATTTGAGATGAAAAAATTCCTTTCACTCGTGCTTGCCGCTTTAGTTTCGGCTTGCGTATTTTCTGTGGCAGCTTCGGCTGACCTCGATCCCGATCAGGGCGATAACCGCATTGTAAACATTTATGAGCTTGAAAACTCACCTGTCATTGACGGAACTGTTGACGAGGGCGAATACGGCGATCCGATCGCAGTTTGGCCCACCGATTCGATCATGCAGTCAAAGGGCGACTACGCCGAGAGCATCGACGTCGCCATTTACATGTGCTACGACGCCAATTACCTCTACTACGCTGTAGTGACCGAATGCGACGAGCCTCATGTCGCTTTTAACGAGGGCGAACATTACATCTTCAACGCTCATCACCTCATGAGCTGCATCATCCCCGACGATCCCACCCGTCTTGATGACAACGACGAATTCGTATATCCCTGCGCTGATGACTATGACTGGGGCGTATACTATAACGCCGGTTATTGCTACGAATGGACCATGATCCACAATTCCAAGACCGATGCGCTCCAAACCGCAGACCATTTCGGCACTCTTACCGCTACCGCAGGCGTCAAATGCGCTTCTGCCTCCAAAAACGGTCAGGATATTTACGAGATCGCAATTCCGTGGACAGCAATGTACAGCAAGACCCAGCCCAATCCCCTTATCGGCGAAGACGGAACAGTCTTCGGCTTTGACTGCGATATCGGTCTTACCGACGTCGGCGACGGTTATAACGACGCCAACGGCAACTACGTATACTTCGCCGGTTGCTACACCGATAGCAAGGATCTTCGCGGCTGTGCAGTTGTAACATGTGCCGGCAAATATGAAGAACCTTCTTCCGAAGAGCCTTCCTCCGAACCCGTTTCCGAAGCTTCTTCCGAAGATTCCGCATCTGAAGATACCACAGAGCCCACCGGTGATAACGGTCTCATCGCATTTGCGGTGATCGCTTCCCTCTCGCTCGCAGGCGCAGTGGTTGTTAAGAAAGCCAGATAATCAGATTAAAGATAACGTTGGCAAAGCGTCATTTCGCAATGCCAACGTTTTTTTATTTTCTTTTGCTCCTGAACATGAGCGACCATATGACCGCAAAGATGACCGAGGCGCAGACTCCGGCGGCCGACGCCGTAAATCCTCCCGTGATACAGCCGATGAGCCCCTGTTCATCAACGGCTTTTTTCACTCCTTCGGTGAGCATGTTGCCAAATCCGGTGAGCGGAACGGTTGCGCCGTAGCCGCCGAAATCAACTATATAGCCATACACGCCAACCGCTGAAAGCAACGCTCCGATACACACGTACGAAACAAGGATATTCGCCGGAGTGAGCTTCGTCTTATCGATCAGCACCTGCGCGATAAGACAGAGCGCGCCGCCGACCAGAAACGTCCATAAATATTCCACAGCCTATACCCTCTCAATACATATAAGATGTGCAACCGCAGGTATGGGCAGTTTTTGCAGTACGGTCTTTGGCGAAAGCAGAGCGCCTGTACCGATGAGCAGAAGCCTCTTCACCTCGCCGCGACGGAGCTTATCCATATATAATCCTCCGCATACGCATGCAGCGCATCCGCAACCCGAAGCGCCGGCGTTCACATCTTGTTTATCATAGTCGTACATCAGCATACCGCAGTCGGTGAATTTCCCTTTGGGATCAAAACCGCATTTGCCAAACAGCTCACACGCGATCTCATACCCCTCTCGTCCGAGGTCGCCGGTAGAAATTATATCGTAATCGTCAGCGCTCTCTCCAGACAGATCAAAATATCTCAGAACAGTATCGACCGCGGCAGTAGCCATGGCTGCGCCCATATTGTTTGCATCGGTAACGCCATTGATCTTCACCTTGCCCGCAAGAGCCCTTGAAAGGCGTATGCCGCATTTCTCGTTGGTCAGCATAAACGCTCCCGCACCGGTAACTGTGCTTTGCGCCGTCGGCGTACGAAGAGAACCGTACTCCAACGGATATCGGAATTGCCTTTCTGACGAGCAAAAGTGCGACGACGCCAATGCTATCGCATTGGACACAAAGCCGCCCGATATAAAAGCTCCGCCGATAAGCATGGCCTCTGCCGCCGTAGAACACGCTCCGTAAAGCCCCAGATACGGAATCGGCATGTCGGCGGCCGCAAAACCGGTTGCCGTACACTGATTCAGAAGATCGCCGCCGAGCATCAGCTCGATCTCATCCTCGTGCGCCTTTGTCTTTCCAAGCAGAATGCCAAGCGACCGTCCGCACATTTCAGTCTCTGCCTCTTCCCAGCTGTTTTTTCCGAAATAGTCGTCTTTTTCACACATATCAAAGTATTTCGCAAGCGGTCCTTCGCTTTCAAGCTTTCCTACCACAGTAGCCGCGTCCTTCACATAGACATTATTGAATTCATATATTTTCATTTTATAAAATAATATATTACCCCATATACCGCCGCGACAAGATTGCCATACACAATAACCGGTCCTGCTATCTTGAACATTTCAGCTCCTACACCCAGAATCAAACCCTCGCTGCGCGCCTCGATTGCTTCTGATGCAACCGAATTTGCAAATCCCGTTATCGGAACAAGAAGCCCCGCTCCAAGATACCTTACCGCCTTGTCAAAACAGCCTATACCGGTTGTAAGCCCCGCTATGAATATCAGCGATACCGATACCAGCGTTTTGCTTGACGTTTCGCCCGCACCGAGATATATAAACAGATCGCCGAGCGCCTTGCCCGCCACGCAGACCAGACCTCCGCTCACAAACGCGAGCAGTGAGTTTTTAAGACACGAAGAACGTTTTTCGCGGTTGGTAACATACTTTGTATATTCACTGTTGGTCATATTCTTTCCTCCGTACCGACCCCAAAGGACATTGTTTTTTACTGCACTAAGCGTGCCCTTTCCGGATCGTGATACTCATATTTTCCCACTAACAGAAAAAATTATACATTTAACCCCTTGACATACTTGAAATTTGAGGTATAATGATAGGGTGCGTTGACGTGCAACGCAGACTAATTTGCATAGGAGTCCGATACATTGAAAGCCAAGCGTAAGCATTATAAGAAATTTTTGAACATAAGAACCCTCCTTGCCGAAGCCGCAGTCAAATACGGCGACAAGCCTTATCTTAAGTATTTTGATAATGAACACAACATATGCGAGCTGTCGTTTGCCGGCTTTTCTGCAAAGGTAGCTTCGCTTGCCACGTATTTTCTGTCTCAGGGAAGCAACATCACCCGCATTGCAATACTTTCCGAAAACCGCTATGAATGGATAATCGCGTATGTGTCCGCCATTGCAGCCGGAAAAGTTGTCGTTCCGCTCGATAAGGAGCTTCAGTTTGCCCAAGCGGCCGCTTTCCTCCGTATAGCAGAAGCAGATACCCTGATCTACAGCGAGAAGTTTGACAACGATGTAAAAAGCTCTCTCGTCTCAGACAGCCATATCAACCGTTTCATTTGCTTTGGCAGCGTTGAAGCAAATGACGAAAGATTCTGCGACTTTGACTCCTGCCTGAGCAAGGGCGAAACGCTCCTCGCAAACGGCGACACGGCGTATTCGCTTCTCCGTACGGATTCTTCCGTCATGAGAGAGATTCTCTTCACCTCCGGCACGACCGGCACGAGCAAAGGCGTTATGCTCTCGGAAGATAATATCATGACGTGCATATATTCGGCCGCAAATATGGTCGATATCGATGAGACCGATACAATTCTTTCAGTGCTTCCCTTCCACCATACCTACGAAGCAAGTTGCAGCATTCTTACTCCCCTTTGCATCGGAACCACCGTCTGCATCAACAACAGCCTGAAGTATGTAATGCGCAACCTCAAGACCTTTAAGCCCACCGCGCTTGTTCTTGTTCCTCTATTTGTTACAACGATCTACAAGAAGATAAACGACGAAATACGCAAGACCAACAAGGAAAAGCTTGTAAACGGCGCTGTCTCGGTCACAAAATTCGCGCGCAAGCTCGGTATTGACGCAAGAAGGCTCGCTTTCAAGCGAATTCATAATGAACTCGGCGGCAATCTTAAAAATATTATCTCCGGCGGCGCAGCACTCGATCCCGAAATGGTCAAACGTTTCGAAGAATTCGGCATCGTAATTGCACAGGGCTACGGAATTACCGAATGCGCTCCGCTGGTTTCGGTCAATCCGTATGACAGAATCAAATACTCCGCAGTCGGTCTTCCCATCGAAGGAAGCGTTGTCAAAATCGTCGGAACTGACGATAACGGCAACGAGATCGACCTCCCCTCCGGAGAGATCGGTGAAATCTGTGTCAAAGGTCCTCACGTAATGCTCGGATATTACAACAATCCCGAAGCAACAAAAGAAGCGTTTAACAGCGAAGGCTTCTTCCGCACCGGAGATTACGGTTACATCGATAACGAAGGATACATCTATATCACCGGACGTAAAAAGAATATTATCATATTCGATAACGGCAAAAACGTTTATCCCGAAGAAATTGAAGAATACCTCAGCCGCTGTGAGTTGATAAGCGAATGCGCTGTCGTGGCACGCAACGTTGACGGCGAGGATATGATCACAGCGGTCGTATTCCCCGATTATTCAAAGTTTGAAGGCAAAACCGACATAGAGATCAAAGATCAGATAAAGAGTGCCGTTGTTGCCGTTAATAAAACGCTCCCCTCTTTTAAGCAGGTTCGGAATATCGAAATAAAAAAGAGCGAATTTGAAAAAACAACTACCAAAAAGATTATCAGATCAAAAATATAAAAACACTTAAGGGGTTCTTTACAATGTTTGAAAAGCTTAGAGACATACTTGTCGAAGAGATGTCAGTAAATCCTGCCGACATCAAAATGGAAACAGAGCTGGTCGGCGATTTGGATTTCAATTCGCTTGAGCTTGCTGATTTAGTAGTACTGTGCGAAGAAAGATTCAATATCGAGTTTGACGACTCGGTTCTTCCGACACTTCTTACCATCAAAGACGTCGTTGAATATCTCGAGAACAACTGCGAAGATATCGACTGAATTTAAAAAAGACGTAAAGCCTTTAAAAAGAGCTGAGCCAAATGCGAAAAGCATTGACTCAGCTCTTTAGTTTTATTACATCTCGGAATTCATATCAATAAATTCCGTCGCAAAGCGACACCGCTTTGAGAAAGCGGAAAGAAAACACGAAGTGTTGTTCCCTGTCACACATCAAGCGACGCCATATGCTCATACGTTTCACGACGTATAGCAAGGCGCGCCTTTCCGTCCTTTACCAAAACGACAGCCGGACGTGGCACTCTGTTATAATTCGACGCCATGGCGTAGTTATAAGCGCCGGTTACAAGAACCGCGAGTATATCCCCTCTTTCGGGTCTTGCGATGTTGACGTCTTCCTGAAGCAGGTCGCCGCTTTCACAGCATCTGCCGGCGATCGTACAACAAAAATCTGCTGATTCGCTTGCCTTGTTGGCGACTAAAACGGTATATTGCGACTGATAGAGTGCATATCTGGGATTATCAGTCATACCGCCGTCAACAGATACATAGCTCTTATAGCCGTTGATGGTTTTAACACTGCCGACAGTATATAATGTCAATCCTGCATCAGCGACAATACTTCTTCCCGGCTCCATGAGTATCTTTGGTTTTTCAATAGACAGGCGGGCGCAGTTTTTGTTTATATGCTCTGCAATAAGCGCGATATTGGCGCTTATATCTATGTGTGGATCTGATTCAACATATCTTACGCCGAAACCGCCGCCGAGGTTAAGCACAGTAGCCGTAAACCCAAGCGTATCTCTGATATGTGCGATAAACTCCAGCATGATGTCAGCCGCGTCGCAAAACGGCGCTATGTCAAATATCTGCGAACCGATATGGCAATGAAAACCTTCGAGACAGATGTTTTCTTTCTTCAAAGCATATGCGATAAGCTCTTCAGCCTGACCGGTCTCGATAGCAGTACCGAACTTCGAATCGACCTTTCCGGTGTTGATCTTCGCATGAGTATGAGGATCAATACCCGGAGTGAGTCTGAGAAGTATTTTCTGAACGATTCCGCTTTCTGCCGCAATGTCGCTTAAGCGATCGAGCTCGTCGCGGTTATCGACGATGAAATATCCGATACCACAGCTTATAGCGTATCTGATATCATCATCGGTTTTGTTGTTACCGTGAAAATACGCGTTTTGCATCGGAAATCCTGCGGAAAAGGCAGTATACAGCTCTCCGGGAGAAACAATATCCGTCGACATGCCTTCAGAAGCGGCAATACGGTAGATCTCTTTGAAGCAAAGCGCTTTGCTCGCAAGTAAAGGCGCAGAGCCTTCGCCGAAATAGGTACGCATCGAATCGATATACGTACGCATATTATGCCTGATCCGCTCCTCGTCAATGACCATGAGAGCGGTTTTATATTCATTGGCAAGCTCTACTGTATCCACACCCGCAATTGTGAGATGACCAAGCTCGTTTATATCAAGATTTGAATGTAACATTTTTCTTTACCGTTCCGATCTGTTAAAGAAGCTTTCTGAGGCGTTCGGCGGCTTCAACCGTTGCGGCCGCATCGCCGAACGAAGTCAGTCTGAAATATCCTTCGCCGGCTTTGCCAAAGCCTTCGCCGGGAGTGCCTGCAACCTGAATCTCGTTTAAGAGATAGTCAAAGAATTCCCATGAACCCATTTTATCGGGACAGCGCAGCCAGATATACGGCGACGATGTTCCTCCGGTGTAGGGTATTCCCTTTTCATCCAAAACGCTCGCGACAACGCGCGCATTGTTCATATAATACTTGACCGCCGACATGCACTCCTTGATACCCTCTTCGGAAAGAGCAGCCTCTGCGCCGCGCTGAATGACATACGGCACACCGTTAAACTTTGTGGCCTGTCTGCGCATCCAAAGCTTGTTAATGCTGACGCCGTCGGCAACAAGCTCGGAAGGTACTACCGTCCACGCGCATCTCGTGCCGGTAAATCCGGCGGTTTTTGAAAGACTGGATATTTCGATCGCACATTCCTTAGCGCCTTCGATCTCATAAATAGAATGGGGGAGATCGCCGGATATGAAAGCTTCATACGCCGAATCAAAAATAATCAGCGAGCCGCTGTTCAAGGCAAAATCGACCCATACCTTTAGTTTTTCGCGTGAATATACCGCACCGGTGGGGTTATTGGGCGAGCAGAGATAGATTACATAGCCCTCTCCCTTAAGATCTTCCGGCATGGGAAGAAAGCCGTTTTCTTCCGAACCGCAGATAAGCTCGATCTTTCTTCCGCACATAATGTTCGAATCCATATATACCGGATAAACAGGATCGGGGATGAGAATGGTATTGTCGCCGAATATATCGGTAATGTTACCAACGTCGCTCTTAGCGCCGTCCGAAACGAACACGGAATCTATGTCAAGCTTAACGCCGAAATCAGCGTAATGGCGGCATATCGCTTCGCGAAGAAAATCATAGCCGTAATCCGGAGCATAACCGCGGAATGTTTCTTTAACGCCCATTTCATCGACCGCACGATGCATAGCGGAAATCACACACGGTGAAAGAGGAAGTGTAACGTCGCCGATGCTCAGCTTGATAACCTTTTTATCGGGATGCGCCGCACTGTATTCGCGTATTCTCCTTCCGGTTTCGGAAAAAAGATAGCTTTCTTTAAGATTTGAATAGCATGTGTTTGTTTTAATTTTCATAGTCATATACTCCCTCATAAACTTTTGCAGCAGGACCGGTCATCACGATCGAATAGTCTTTGCCGCATACAATTTCCAATTCACCGCCGATAAGCCTGACCTTGACCGGTACGCCCGCTTCAACATATCCGCAAAGCACCGCCGCAGCAACAGCCGCGCATGCTCCCGTTCCGCAGGCAAAGGTTTCTCCGCTTCCGCGCTCCCACACTCTCATTTCAAGGGTATCGGAGTTGATCACGCGAATAAACTCGGTATTAACGCGTTCGGGGAAGAACGGATTGAATTCAAATTTCGGACCGAGCTTTTCAAGGTCCAGCTCTTTGGGATCGTCGACAAATGTTACGGCATGAGGATTACCCATTGAAACGCATGTAATCCTATAAACGCTTCCGTCTATGCCGATCGGATATGCTTTGACGACGCCGTCGGCGTCAACCGGAATCTTTCGTCCTTCAAATTCAGCCTTGCCCATGTCCACCGATACAGAAGACACTTTGCCGTTTTCGATGCGGAGTCTGAGGTTTTTTATGCCGCTCAGCGTTTCGATCGTAAGCTGTTCGGATGTGACAAAGCCGCCGTCGTACAGATATTTACCGACGCATCTGATGGCGTTGCCGCACATTTTCCCTTCACTGCCGTCTGCGTTGAACATTCTCATTTTTGCATCGGCAACATCTGAACGGCATATCATAACGATTCCGTCAGCGCCGACCGAAAAATGTCTTGCCGACATTTTCAAAGCAACATCAGCGGGGTTTTCAAGCTCTTTTTCAAGACAATTAAAATATATATAATCGTTTCCGATGCCATGCATCTTCGTGAATTTCAATTCCATAATATCATACTCATTTCAACATGTCGTACATGTTATATAATCCTGGTTTGGTCTGAGAACACATATACAAAGCCGCCGTAAGACCGCCTTCGGCAAAAAGCGATCTGCTGTACGCTTCATGCTTGAGCGTTATCGACTGGGTATCCGTGCAGATGAGTACCTCGTGAATGCCGACGATGTTTCCGGCTCTGACTGACTGAATGCCTATCTCGTCAGGAGTACGCTTGCAAAGTCCGCTTCTTCCGGAAACGATCCTGGCGTTTTCTCTCACACTGCAAATCTCGTTAGCTATCATAAGCGCTGTACCGCTCGGAGCATCTTCCTTACGGTTGTGATGTTTCTCAACAATCTCAATGTCTGCATCCGGGAAAGCGGCGGCCGCTTTTTTTGCAAGCTCCGCCAGCAGAGCCACGCCTACCGACATATTTCCCGACCAAAACACCGGGACGACCTCAGAAGCTTTTTTTATTATATTGCGTTCTTCCTCTGTATGACCGGTAGTAGCGATCACAAGCGGGAGCTCTTTCTTAACTGCATATGCGCAAAGCTCTTCGGTCGCGGAGTGATGCGAAAAATCCACAATTACGTCAGCGGCCCCGTCGTATTCGGATATCGGTGTTCCCTGATCGGCAGCGTACGCAAGTTCAGCGCCCTTATATCCGTTTTTAATGGCGGATAACACCTCTGCGCCCATACGACCGGCTGCGCCGTTTACAATTACCTTCATTATTGCATCTCCCTCTTTGTTTTATATAAGCTTTTCCGCTCTCATAAGCTCATAAAGCTTTTCGGCGTGCGATTCTTCCATGGCGGTCAACGGCAGACGCAGTGTATTTTCACAAAAGCCCATTTTTGCCATAGCCGCTTTAACCGGAATGGGATTTACCTCGCAAAACAGCGCATCTATCAGCGCATGGTATTTATACTGCATTGCGGCGCTGCCGGCAACGTCGCCGTCAAGGAATCTGCGGCACATGAGTGCAGTTTCCGCAGGAAGCAGATTGGAAAGCACGGATATAACTCCGATTCCGCCAAGCGCCATGAGAGGGACGATCTGATCGTCGTTACCGCTGTAAAGATCAAGCTTGCCGTGAACCTTGGACATTGTCTCAACGATCTTTGAAATATTACCGTTTGCCTCTTTGATCGCGACAATGTTATCATGATCCGCAAGGACCTCATAGGTCGACGGTTCAATATTGACGCCTGTTCGTGACGGGACGTTATAGAGTATTACCGGCACATCGCTTTCGTCGGCGATAGCGGTATACATATTGATAAGCCCCTTCTGCGTCGCTTTATTGTAATAAGGTGTAACCGCCAGAACAGCGTCGGCGCCCGATTCACATGCGCATCTGACAAGATCTTTGGCATACGCCAGATCGTTACTGCCCGTTCCGGCAATGATCGGCACGCGACCGGCGGCAGTCTTTACGGCAAAAGTGATCGCATCGCGGTGTTCGTCATCGGTCATCGTAGAAGCCTCTCCTGTTGTGCCGCACACGACCAGTCCGTTGATGCCGGATTCGATCTGCCAGTTGATCAGACGGGCAAACTGCTCATAGTCGATTCCCGATTCGTTAAACGGTGTGATAAGAGCAGTAGCTGCTCCGGTGAAAATTCTTTTTTTCATTTTTAACGCTCCTTAAAACTTCCTGAAAATTACCGATAGATACAAAAAACAGCCGACGCAAGGCGCGCCGGCTATCCGAAAAATACATTAGCAGTATTATCTCGATAGCACTCCGCACAAAAAGCTCCTTGCTTTGTAGCGACAGTCCTGCAAATCTTATTTTGCAGCACCAACAATTCTTCTGCGCCCGAAGAATAGTTTCGGCATCCGCACCTTTCACTGCCGTCATCGGTCAGCGCGACCTTAAACATACGTCAGTTACTGATTACGCAATGCGCCTCTATCAGTTAATTAATCTTACCACATTACTCGAAATATGTCAATAGCCACGCGAAAAAAATCTCGCGCCCTTTACACATAAAATATCCTCTTATTCAGGTAAACGATTGTGGTTATCTTACAAAACTCAGTCTGTCTGTCCGAAAACGACATCGCTCAGACGCTCGCAAAGACGGTACGCGCCGTTTATCCCCCAATCGGGCTTATAAAGCGGAGTCTGCAAACGGTAATCGATACCAAGCTGATCGATCTCGACAGAATGAGAAAAATGACGGCAGATGCTGTCATACGAAAGCACTGTCACATCGCCCGGGCGATACTTTTCAATGAACGCATCGGGAGAAAGGGTCGGAAAGCGGCTGTTCTTATGCGAGCAGAAGCATGTAACTTCAAAATCAAGCTCTTTGAAAAAGGCTTTGAGCCTGTTAAGGCGGTCTATGTCCGCGTAGCATACTATCTCGGGATTATTTACCGCCAAAATATTTGACATCTGCAATGTAACAAAATCATAGGCATCATCGTCATCCGCCTCATAAGAACAGTCGAAGCGCTTCGCAATATCTTCCAAAAACTCGAGCTCAGACTCTTTGCCGAGTACGTTAAACATCACGTACGGAATGCCGAATTCTTCTTTAATATATCTTGCGGCGGTAAGTGCGCTTTCAGATGTAACGATATTCAGACATGCCGAAGCGGCGTCGCTCCAGGCGCTTATCTCGCTACTGTTAAGATTGTCAAACAGATTGACAAGCCCCATGCGTTTTTTCAGCGCTTCATTAATCGCACGGTGAGAAGCTTTTGCCTGCCATGACGGAGAACCGCCGAGCAGATTATATGTCTTATCGGTCTCTGCCGAATACTTGCAGAATGTCTTTGCTGCTGTTAGCAAAAAGCGCTCTCTTCCGATATAAAAATCATCGCTTAAGCCCGCATGAACAGCAAACACATTAATACCAAACTTACGGGAAGCTTCATCGGCATAAGCGTCGAAATCAAAGCCAATGACAGCGGCAATTGACGACGGCATCAGCAAAACATTTCGAAAACCCGCGTTCATGGCTTCCTCAACTGCGAGGAAGAGACGCGACGTATCTCCCAAAGCGATATCCACTTCTGTTAAATGAACAGAATAAATGCGTTTTCCCAAAACATACGGCACAGACGGATTCAAACGCGGAAGGTGTCCGTAATTATAAAGCCCGTGGCCGTTCGTCGAAAAATCGATTATTGCCAAGTCGGTATAATTCGACGCCGCGTAAAATAACGACATTCTCGCCGTGGGTAAGGCTGCATATTTTATTAGCGACATAGCTCCTCCGCCTTGCAAAGCATGAATTTCAGTCTTTCAAAGCCCTGCTTTTCCAAGATTTCGTCCTGATATTTTGAAAAATCCCAAACGACCGCGTCCGGCAGTGCTTCGTCAGGCTCGCCGAAGCAAACAAGCGCATCATCCGGCAACTCACGCAGGATGTTATACGTGCGCTGATTATACACTCGGCTGCTCGTGACGACGCCCGTTACCTTTACGCCGATTCTGTTCAGATACGCCGCAAAATCACACGAGCACGGTCCTTGTATCAAAACGGCTTTGCCGAACGAGCGAAGCGCTTCGTTCATACGGTCAAGCCCGCTTATCTCGGCTTCGTTTAACCCAAGCTCCGACATATACGTACGGTAATAGCCGGAAGATTGAAAGCGGCTGTTGTCAATTACCGTAATTCCGTGTTTTTCTGCGAGATGCGAAAGCAGGCGCAAATAATGATAATCGTACACAATATGCGTCTTTGCAAGCAACTTTTGGGTTATCGCCTCATATGAAGCATCATCGCCCCAATTCCAGATGGCAAAATCGTTGTTCTGCCCTGCTTCGGCATCTCCGAACAGGAGATAATAAAACTCATCCAGCGCATCATATGGCGAGATTCCTTTATAGTCAGGCGCGGCAAGAAACATCACATCGGGAAACCGTGCTTTCAGCTCATCAAAGCCAAAATTCATCAGGCAAGGTATGCAGGTGAATATGCATACCGTCCTGTTTTCCGACTGCGACAGCTCCTCAAGAGCGGAGCAGATTCCGCTCATATCTCCGAATACTATCTCATCGTTCGTAAGATCGTACGCCCAGTTTTTTAAACCCTCTGCAAAGGGAATCTTTCTCGAATAATACGAACATTCGCCTACACCGACAACAAGCGCGTTCATTTTTTTCAGCTCAAAGAGCCGCTCCAGCGCTACGTCCATCACGCAGTGTT
>CAZVSW010000029.1:0-15492 GCA_964630005.1 uncultured Ruminococcus sp.
GAAAATAGAAGCTGTTTACAAAGAGCGCGAACGCCTCGGACTCAATTTCAGAATCGAAGTCGACGGCGGTATCGACGCCAAAACAGCGCCTCTTTGCGCCAAAGCGGGCGCAGATACCTTTGTGGCAGGCAGTTCGGTGCTCTCAAAGCCCGACCCAGTGGCGGCCGCAAAGGAGATACTTTCGTCAATTTAGCGCATTATTTTCATAGCTTCCGCAATACCAACCTATCACACCGTCTTTTTTCACGATACAGCCCTTTGACGTTTTTGAGATCAACGACAGCTCATCCCCCTTTTTTACGGGGAGCACATAATCGGTATAGTCTTTACATTCGTTTTCGTTTCTCAAATACAAGTTTGGGACATACAGTTTTCTGCCGCTTTGTATGTGCTCGACATAAGAAAACTCCTGCCCGCGTTCGATCGTTTTGATTCTTCGGTCTGTCCAGGTAATATTTATGGAGTCCTCGCTCGCTTTTTGATCGTCGAGTGCCCGTATGACAGGAAGCTCGTCATAGCTTATGTGAGATATTTCATCAATCGGACAATTTATATCGGGTATAATGATAAGATTCAGTTGACATCCTTGCTTTATTCCGCATCCGCCGTCTATTGAAATGATTTTTTTATCACGGTTGATAATGGGATTCAGCTGCTGTACGGAAGTGTTGTACAGAGAAACCGGCCAATGTCCGACAATGACATACTTGTCAAAAATATGTGGCGAGCTATTCATAAAGGCATCAAATTTTGTCAGTTCAAAAACATTCCTGCTTTGATTGTCTGATACTTCCTTTTCACGCAGACCGCCGTGCACAAAAGCATAGTTTTGTGTTTCCACGATCGTCGGAAGGCTCAGAAGAAAATTAAATTCGTCTTCAAAACGGGCGATAACATCCTGCTTTGACCGCAAAACATCTTCGGGTGAATTGATACTGTATCCGCATTCTGAGGCAAGCTCTTCGTAAAAGCATGAACCTGACCACGTTTTCATACCCAAAATGTAACTGTAAAAATCAGATACGTTATCTTCGGACAGCTCATAGATCGACATTAGCCGGTTAGCATCTACATTGCCTATGAGAGGTATGACGTTTCCCTGCTTGCAAAGCTCCATGACATACCGCAGAGTTCCAAGGCTCTCAGGTCCTTTTTCCAACATATCTCCGACTATAACCAGCAGATCGTCGCCGGAAAACGACGCCTTTTCCAAAACGTTCCGGAAATAGGAAAGATACCCGTGAATGTCGCTCGTGACGAGAATTCTTTTTCCCGGTTCAACAGTTATATGTTCGATTTTTGTGGTAAAATGTATCATGGTAGTTATCACTGCCTTTTTTATTTTAAAGAAAAACCGGAGAAATCTTTCAAATCTCCGGTTTTTAATTTTTATACTCCGATCTTCTTTTTGCCGAACGCGAGCGCATATCCGAACGCGCAGACCGGAAGCGCGGCAACAACATCGATGACAGAATGCTGCTTCAGGAACACTGTCGACGCGCTTATCAGAAGCGACACGGCAACGAAGGCTATCTTCATGCCGATATTTTGAAAATGCTTGCACCTGACGCCGGCAAACATACATGCAAACGATCCGATAACGTGTATTGACGGGCAGACGTTGGTATTTGTGTCCATCAAATAAAACCTTGCCATGAATCGGGTCAGGATGTTATCGCGCTCAAATTCGACCGGACGCAGCAGCTGACAGTTCGGGAACAAAAAGAACACAACAAGCGCCGCTCCGTATGTAATGATAATAAATTTCATCATACATTTAAACGTCTGAACGTCATAAAAGAACAAAAACATCAGCATTCCCGCAAGGAAGACGAACCAAAATACATACGGTACGACAAAAAATTCGTTGAATGGGATCAGATCGTCCAGTCTGCAATACATCGGCTCAAATTCGTCGGGCTTCCAGCCCCTCTCTGCATATGTAAACACGGCGAGGAAGACAGGCCAGAACAACAGCATCAGGATATGTCTGTATTCACTTGTATTCAGCTTTGACAGCCGAAAGTCACGGTAATTTGCATCAAGCGTAAGTTTTTTCATAAATTCTTTCGAACACCATCGGTGCTTCACAGATAATGAGATGTTAATACTTCATCGAATCGAGCTTATCGCAGACAAACGCTATCGTTTCTGCAAAGGTCTGCTCGTCAAACGGCTTTTTAAGGTCGGCAAGCTCCAGAAGCTCAAAATACCCTTTACTGCCGCCCGCCTTGCAAAGGCGCAGATAGTCCGCCCACGCGCGGTCGCGGTCCTCGCACATTCTCTTATAGAACATGAATGCGCAGGTCTGCGCAAGCGCGTAATCTATATAATAGAACGGGTAGAGGAAGATATGCTGCTTCTGCATCCAGAAGCCGCCTTTTTCCAAAAATTCGTTGCCGTCATAGTCGCGCCACGGCATATATTTAAGCTCGGTCTCCCTCCATGCGCTGTATCTTTCCTCGTTTGTCATATCGGGCTTTTCAAAAACCTTGTGTTGGAATTCGTCAACGCAGACAAGGTAAGGTATGCATGATACCGCACCGTAAAGGTGAGTGAACACGCGGCGGTCGACGTCGTCGCCGAAGAAGAGCTTCATCCACGGATAGGTGAAATGCTCCATCGACATGGAATGTATCTCATTTATTTCGCTTGTGGAAAACGCATAGTCCGGAAGCTTCTGATTCCTCATCGCCAGATACGCTTCAAAAGCGTGACCCGCCTCATGCGTAAGCACGTCGACGTCGGCGGAAGTACCGTTGAAGTTAGAGAAAATAAACGGCGCTTTATACTGTCTGAGCTCGGTGCAATAACCGCCCATATGCTTGTTGGGGCGCGTTTCGAGGTCGAAAAGCTCATATTCCATCATAAAATCGAAAAATTCGCCGCTTTCGGGAGAAAGCTCGTGATACATCTTCGACGCGGCTTCAAGCATCTCATCCTTTGTTCCGTGAGGGGTCGGGTTTCCTTCGGGGTAAAACAGCGCTTCGTCGTAATATTTTACCTTGTCGATACCCAGCTTTTCCGCCTGCTTTTTGATGAATTTATCGCAAAACGGAGTTATATATTTATGTACAAGCTCCCTGAACTGCGCCACATCGCCGGCAGTATAGTCATATCTGCCCCGCGCGGGATAGATCATTTCGATAAAAGAGCCATAGCCGAGATTGCGCGCCTGAGCACAGCGGTTTTTAACAAGCTTGTTATAAACACGGTCGAGCTTGGGCGCTACCTCTTCATAAAGCTTCGCCCATGCCTCAAAGGCTTCGCGGCGCTCTTCGCGGTCGGTGGATTCCATATGCTTCAAAAGACCGTAGAAGTTGCACTGCTCACCGCGGAATTCGACAGAGCAGAGACCGACAAGCTTGCTGTATTCGTTACAGAGCTTTGACTGGGTGATCGAAAGCGGAACGTTTTTATATGTAGTCAGGCGGATCGAGGTTTCGGTATCCTTAAAAAACTGACTGCCGAACTCTTTTTCAAGCTTCAGGCGAAAGCGCGAGTTACAAATGCTCTTGTTTACCTTTTTGAAAAATGGCGCAAGCTTTGCATACTCACTGCTTATATAAAGGTCCTCTTCTTCATAGAATTTGTCCGAAAGATCGGCGGTCTTGCGGATCGACGCGATCGTTGCCATGGTCTCGACTTAGCCGCTCGCATTTTGCAGTTCAAGAAAAATGTCACGCGCTTCTTCATAGCTTGAAGCCTTTTTATAGCGCTGCAAAAGATCCGTTATAGTTCCCTTAAGCGCCTCAAAATCGGGGCGCACATACTCTAATTCTGAAAATTTTTTCATATATGTCCTCCAAAATTTTTATTTTACGGTCGTCACAGAAGCGGCTGACCGAATTTAACCTCTGTTTCAATACCGTCGGCGGTATTTTTATAAAAACGATCGTTTATACGATGGTTTCTGTCAAGGAGCACGACGACCGTAGAGCCGCCGAATTCAAAATAGCCCTTTTCATCTCCGCCACAAAAATCTTTATTTTCAAAGTTCACGATTCGTCCGACCATCATCGCTCCTATCTCACAATAGGCGGCTCTGCCGAAATGCACGGTGTCGACAATCGTATATTCCCTGCTGTTTTGATGAAAGAAATTATATCTTCCAAGCGAGATAGGGTTGACGGTGTGCAGCACGCCGTCTATGGCGACAGGCGGTTTAACCGTTCTTCCGTCGTCAAAATAATGGTAATGGTGATAATCTTCGACTCTCAGCCTGAAAATAAGACAGCTTCCGCCCGAAAAATCGCTTGCGGCTTCGTCGCCGCCGAGGAGCGTACTTACGCTGTAAGGCGCGCCTTTTATAAAAAACGTCAGCTCCGGTGTTATTTCATACGCCGAAAGCGCGCTGTCGCACGGGCATATAAATCGCTCCGGAGGCGCGATATCGCGTGCGCCCGGCTTCAGTTTTCGGGTGAAAAAATCGTTGAAAGAGGAAAATCGGCGATCCTCGAATTCAGCCATGTCTATAGAATTGTTCTGTATAAAGCTTTTTACCTTTGATCTTGACAGCGGCGAGCGCATAAAAGCCCTCCCGAGGCGGCTTAACGGTCTGCTTGTAAGCAGCTTCAGAAAGACCCTGCCGACGGCGGTATTATAAAGAAATCCAAGTACCTTTTCCTGTTTCATGTCGTCCGCTTCTTTCTATGACCGAACTGTTCAATAAAAGTGCATATGCTGGTGATAAGAACACAGAAATAATAATTGATGACGCGGATGATAAGCGTCGCGGCAACGGCCGCCTCCGGCGTACCGTACGCAGATTCGAGCGTAACGACAAGCGCCGCTTCGTTGACGCCGATACCGCCCGGAAGCGGCAGGCTGTCGACAGCCATGGCGATGAGCGCCTGAAGACACAGAAAGTATAAATATCCGTGTTCGGAAAGCCCCATGCCGCGATATACTATATAAGCGATCGAGAAGAACGCCCCGCGCTGGATCAATACGATTATGAACAGCCTTATCATAAGCCGCCAGTTCCTGATCACAATGCCGGCAGACGAGCTGTAGTCGTCATTAGAGGCAGAAAACGCGGCTATACGATCCTCTGTGTTTTTTATGATGTGAAGCTTGCCGCAGACATTAAAGACCCACGACGCCATTTTCAGAGTGAACTCGCTCTTGAACATCGAAAACAGGCAGAGGAAGATCACCGAAACGTTTATGATGATACCGACAAACCAAAGGATATCAAAGGCGCGGCTGCAAGCGCGGAATTCGGGATAGCAGTATAAGACCGCGATAAGGTTGAAGATCACCAGCACAGTCTTGAAGACGGCGGTATGAAAAAACGTGAAAAACGACGCCTGACTCGCAGGGATTCCGTCCTTTGACATGTTATAAATGACGAGCGGCTGTCCTCCCGACGCCGACGGGGTTATCGCGCAGTAGTAAAAATCAGTACAGGCATAAAGAAAGCCTCTGAAGAGCGAAACCTTCGTTCCAAAGGCCTTCAGAACTGTCTTTGCAAACAGTCCGTAACACACAAGATAGACCAAAACCGCCGAAAAACCGATGGCAAGCACCCTCAGGTCGGCATTTCCGATGCCGTCGATGATCTCGGCAAGGTCGAACGAGAAATAAAAATATAAGCAGGTGGCCGCTATAAGCACCAGAATGAGTATCAGGCTAAAAAGATTTTTTTTATTTTTCATCAGTTCTCTCAAATAATGGATAGGCGATAAGACGCCGTATTATATACGTCACAATTATATCCATATTCCCTCTGCTTGTCAAGGAGTGAAATATCGCAAAAAACAACATTTAGTCTTTACTTATTAATAAAACTGTGGTATCATATACTAGAACTATATTACTGAAACAGAAATTCCGGAGTAACCGTGCATAAGACCTTTATACCAGACAGAATGTACAAAAACATATATAAGCTCACCCCGGAGCTGCTTCTGAGCTATGGCAAAAAAGCCGTCATCTTTGACATTGACAACACTGTCGCGCCATACGAGGTGGCAACGCCCACGCCCAGGATCAAGCAGTATTTCGAGACATTGAAGAAAAACGGCATACTCGCCGCCTTCGTTTCAAACAATAACAGCGGACGCGCCGAAAGCTTTAATGCCGAGCTGGGGCTGTTTTGCGTTTCAGACGCCGGCAAGCCGTCGCCGAGCGGCATTATCAAATGCATTGAGCATTTTGCACTTGATAAAAAAAATACCGTCCTTGTCGGCGACCAGATCTTTACCGACTGTATCGCCGCCCACCGCGCCGGCGTTGAATGCTGGCTTGTCAAGCCTATCAAGGACAAGGAAACACTATTCTTCAAGCTGAAGCGCTATTTTGAGCGCCCCTTTATCAAGGAATACAAGCGGCGCGAGCGTCTCGGACGCAAGCTTCGGCGAAAAATAAAAAGACAACGGAGTGACTGAATATGTCAAACGCACTTTTCGGACCTGCCGGCAACTCTGTCTCGTTTTATGAAGCGGGAATGAAAGCGACCGTACAAGCGCCGGGCTGGGTAAGCAGCCTCGGACTCGGCGCTTATGAGTACCAAGCCGGTAAAGGTATCTTCGGCTCTGACGATACGTTTAAAAAAATCGGCGCAAAGGCGGTCGAACACAATATAAAGCTTTCGCTTCATGCGCCGTATTATATTTCCCTCTCCTCTGTTGAGGAAGAAAAACGCTTGAAATCGGTGGAATATATCCTCTCCTCAGCCCGCGTATGCTCCCTTCTCGGCGCGGATGTGTTTGTAGTACACAGCGGCAGCGCCGCCAAGCTTGACCGCGAGGAAGCAATGCGATACGCCGAGGATACGCTTGCAAAGGCGGCGGAAGCGCTTGACGACGCAGGATATACCGCCAAAGCCGGTCTTGAAACAATGGGCAAGCTAAACCAGCTCGGCACTCTTGACGAGGTCATACGCCTCTGCAAGGTCAGCCTCAGGCACTACCGTCCGGTGGTGGATTTCGGTCACCTCAACGCACGTACGCAGGGCGGCATCGCTTCGGAAGACGATTTCAAACATATTTTTGACACGATAGCAAAAAATATTTCGCCCGAACACGCAGAAAATCTTCACTGCCATTTTTCCAAGATCGAATACACCTCAATGGGCGAAAAAAAGCACCTGACGTTTGACGATACCGTTTTCGGCCCGTCATATGAGCACTTTATTTCAGCGATCATCTCGCTCGGCGTCCGCCCCACCGTCATCTGCGAATCAGACGGAACGATGGCGGAAGACGCCCTGACAATGCAAAAGCTATATGAAGAAAAAAAAGAACAACGCAAGGTCTGAAAAGCCAAAAAAATCTCTGTTTATACGCATAGTGAACATATTTCTGATTCTCATCCTGATCGCCGCCGTCGGCGTCGTTTCGCTCATCGTGTCCAATGAAATAGTCATAAGGAGCGCCGAGGATTATATCCTCACGCCGGGCGAAGCGAGCGAACTCGGCGCAGACTGCATACTCGTCCTCGGCTGTAGGGCCATAGGCGACGAACCCTCGCCCATGCTCGAGCACCGCATCATGACGGGTATAGAGCTTTTCGAAAGCGGCGCGTCAGACAGGCTTCTCATGTCCGGCGACCACGGAAGAAGCGATTATGACGAAGTGTACGCAATGAAAAAATATGCGCTTGACCGCGGTATCGATACAGACAGCATTTTTTGCGACCACGCCGGCTTTTCCACATACGAATCCATGTACCGCGCCAGGGAAATATTCGGTTGCAAAAAAATAATCGTGGTAACGCAAAAATTCCACCTTTCACGGGCAGTATATATCGGACGCCGTCTCGGCATGGAAGTCTATGGCGTAGAGTGCGACCGCGGTGTTTATGCCATGGAAAAGGCCAATAACAAGCGCGAAGCCATGGCAAGACCGGTAGCTATACTTCAGTGTCTTTTTAAACCAAAGCCCAAATACCTCGGCGACGCCATTCCCATAAGCGGCAAGGGCAGCGCCACGGACGATAAAATTTTTGAATAAGGAACCCGCATGAAATTTCACGACATAAGAATAACCACCAACACCATAGGCAGTGAAGCCGTTTCGGATATGCTGCTGATAAACGGCATAACCTCGTTTTCGATAAGCGACCCGAACGATTTTGCCGAGATCGTTGAGGAGCGCTCCGTTCCGTTTGATTATTACGAGGACGACCTTCTCCCCTCTGACCGCTCGGTCGCATATGTCGACGTGTATATCGCATACACCGATCAGGGCGAAGCCCAGATGCAGACAGTTGCCGACGGCATAGCCGCCCTGAAAGCAGAAAACCTTGATTTCGGCAGCCTTGACTATACCGTTTTTGAGACAGACGATAAGGATTGGGAAAATAACTGGAAACAGTTCTTCCACCCCATCTGCATCGGAAACTCATTTATAATAAAACCAAGCTGGGAGGAATGCGACCCGCAGGGACGCCATGTTCTGGAGATCGACCCCGAATCTTCTTTCGGTACGGGACGCCACGAAACCACCAGGCTTTGCCTTGAGCTTCTTGAAAAGACAAACTGCAAAAATGCAGACATACTCGACATGGGGTGCGGAAGCGGCATACTCGGCATAGGCGCGTATCTGCTTGGAGCTAAACGCGTGCTCGCAGTCGATATAGACGAAAACGCCGTTCTTATAACGCGCAAAAACGCCGCGGTGAATAATATCGCCGAAGGCGCTCTTACCGCCGTTACCGGCAATGTTCTTGACGACAAAGAGCTTGAACAGACCGTGCGCGCAGGCAGTTACGGCGTTATCTGCGCAAACATAGTCGCAGACGTTTTGGTTATGATGACTTCTCTGTTCCACGATGTGCTCGCACCCGGCGGCGAAGTGATCTTAAGCGGTATCATTGCCCCCAGAAAGCAAAAGGTTCTCGATTCCCTGAAAAACGGCTTCGAGGTCACTGAAATACGCGAAGAAAACGACTGGGTCGCAATTCTTGCAAGAAAGATATAATGGATCTTAAAAAAGAAATGGAGGAGCTTGAAGCGCTCCTTCTCTATCATGCAAAAAAATATTACGACGAGGACTCGCCCGAAATATCCGACTACGAATACGACATGCTGCTCGAAAAGCTTAAAAAGCTTGAAGGCGAACACCCCGAGCTTGCATCCCCGTCGTCTCCCACCAGACGTGTGGCGGGCGGCGTCGCCGACAAATTTGAAAAGGTAAACCACGAGATACCGCTCGGAAGCCTCACGGACGTGTTTGACAAGCAAAGCCTTACCGACTTTGACAGCAAGGTCAGAGAGAGCTTTCCCGATCTTTCTTATGTTACGGAATGCAAGATAGACGGTCTGTCCTGCGCGCTCGAATATAATAACGGCGTATTTGTGCGCGGCGCGACGCGCGGAAACGGATATACAGGCGAGGACGTTACGCAGAATCTGCTCACCATACACTCAATACCTCTTTCCATACCAATGGGCGGCAGGATCATTGTGCGCGGCGAAGTGTATATGAAGAAAAAAGTGTTCGCAAAGCTCAACGAACAGCGCGAGGAGGAAGGAAAAACACCCTTCGCAAACCCGCGTAACGCCGCGGCGGGCTCGCTCAGACAGCTCGATTCCAAACTTTGCGCCAAGCGCAAGCTCGATATATTTATATTCAACCTTCAGTATGCCGATGTGCCGATGCCCGACAGCCACGCCGACACGCTCGACCTGCTTTCCGAATGGGGCTTTTGCGTATCGCCGCAATTCAAAAGATGCGCCGATATAACCGAATGCGCCAAGCGCATTGACGAGATCGGCGATATCAGACCGTCACTGCCCTTCGATATCGACGGAGCGGTAGTAAAGATCGATTCGCGCCGCATGAGGGAAAGCCTCGGAAGCGTGGGCTCGCTTCCGCGCTGGGCGGTCGCCTATAAATACCCGCCCGAAACAGTGCGCACAAAGCTTAACGCCATCAGCGTAATGGTCGGAAGGACAGGCGTGCTCACCCCGAGAGCCGAGCTTACGCCGGTAAAGCTTGCTGGGAGTACCGTTTCGTTTGCCACGCTTCATAACGAAGACAATATCCGCGAAAAGGATATACGAATCGGCGATACGGTGTTTCTGAGAAAAGCCGGGGACATTATCCCGGAGATCGTCAGCGTTGATAAAGACGCACGAAACGGCAGTGAGATACCTTTTGAAATGCCGTCGGTCTGCCCGTCATGCGGCGGACCTGTGTCTCCGCGTGAAAACGGAGAGGCGGCCGTTCGCTGTACCAACGCAGACTGCCCTGCTCAGCTCGTACGAAACATCGCCCACTTTGTATCGCGTCCGGCAATGAACATCGACACGCTCGGCGAAAACGTCGTCGCCAAGCTCATCGACGCAGGGCTTGTCAAAAATGCCGCCGATCTGTATTATTTAAACGCCGAGCAGCTTTCGGCGCTTGACGGACTCGGCGAAAAATCTGCCGAAAACATCCTTTCATCCATCGAAAGCTCAAAATCCAGAGGGCTCGCTCCTCTGCTCTGCGCGCTCGGAATCCGGCATATCGGCGAAAAGGCGGCTCAGAGCCTTGCCACGCATTTTAAAACGGCAAAAGCGCTTATGGAAGCCGACAAGGACGCGCTTTGCGAAATTGACGATATCGGTCCGGAATCTGCCGATTCTGTCATAGGCTATTTTTCAAAATGTGCGAACCGCGAAATAATCGCCCGCCTTGAAGAAGCAGGAGTGGACATGACCGAAAAAGACAGCCGCGTCAGCACCGCTTTGGAGGGAAAGACAGTTGTCGTAACAGGCACGCTCACGTCGCTTCGCCGCGACGAAGCCGAGGAGCTCATACGCCGCCACGGCGGAAAGGCCGCAGGCAGCGTTTCAAAAAAGACAAGCTTTGTAGTGGCCGGGGAAGCCGCCGGAAGCAAGCTTGCAAAAGCGCAATCTCTCGGAATACCCGTCCTCACCGAGGACGAATTCATAAATATGATATCAAAGTAAACACAGGAGGAATGTAATCTATGAACAAAAAGCTGATGAAAAAATATGCAGCGCTTACAGTTCGTACCGGAGCTAACGTGCAAAAGGGGCAGGATGTGTTCATCTCCATCTCGGCAGAACTGCACGAATTTGCCGCAATGCTTGCCGCCGAATGCTACAAAGCCGGAGCGGCGGCCGTGCACATGCTGTGGAACTATCAACCTATAGAAAAGCTGACTTATAAAAAGCAAAGCCTCAAGACCCTCTCAACGCCACTTCCCTGGTCTGTTGAGCGCTACAAATATATGGCGGAAAAGCTGCCTGCGCGCATCATCGTCCTTTCGGACGACCCGAACGGTCTTGACGGAGTTGACTTCAGCAAGGTATCAAAGGCAAATCAGGCGATCTTCCCCATAATCAAGCCCTATCGCGACGCTATCGAAAACAGGCATCAGTGGTGCATCGTCGCTTATCCCACCGTAAAATGGGCAAAGCGCGTATTCCCCGAAGATCCCGGTGCGACAGCGCTGAAAAAGCTAAGCGACGCTATCCTTGCCGCCGTACGCATCACCGACGACAACGACCCCATGGAAGCATGGAAACAGCATAACGAATCCTTCCTTGCACGCCGCGAAGTTCTTAACTCTCACCACTTCGACACGCTCGAATACAAATCCTCGAACGGCACTGATTTCAAAGTTGGATTCATGGAAAAATCGCGCTGGCAGGGCGGCTGTGACACAACGATCGGCGGCGTTACGTTTAACCCCAATATGCCCACCGAGGAGCTGTTCTGTTCACCCAAGAAGGGCGTTGCCGAAGGCAGAGTTGTCGCCACAAAACCGCTTTCATACAACGGTTCTCTTATTGAAAACTTTGAAATAACCTTCCACGAGGGTAAAGCGGTCAGCTGGAAAGCCGAAAAGGGTCAGGAGCTTCTGGATAAAATGCTCACCATGGACGAAAACGCTCCTTATCTCGGCGAATGCGCACTCATCCCCAAGGATTCGCCGATCAACGAAAGCGGAATACTGTTTTATGAAACGTTGTTTGACGAAAACGCAAGCTGTCATTTGGCAGTCGGACGCGGATTTGCCGATACTATCGAAGGATTCGAGAACATGTCGAAAGAAGAGCTTGATGAAATGGGTCTGAACGACAGTATGATCCACGTCGACTTTATGATCGGCTCTGACGACATGTCGATCACAGGATATAAAGACGGCGTTCCGTTCAAGATCTTTGAAAACGGCACATGGGCTTTTTAATTCATATACAAAGGAGCAACAACAATGAAAAAAATATGCATCTTACTTGCGCTGCTTATGATAATTCCCGCCGCCGCATGTAACAAAACAGACGACGACACATCCTCTGCCGCCGACGTATCGCAAGCAGAAATGATCTCTTCCGAAGAGCCGAGCGAAGAGTCGAGCGAACCGTCCGAAGCCGCACCCGAATCTTCGGCGGAAGAATCATCTGAAGAGGAATCCCTTGAAGAATCATCGGAAGAACCTATAAAGGAGGCTGTTACCATGCCCGAAATAGAAAACTATATTGAAATGACCGTTAAAAAGAACGCAAGCTCCGCCTTTTTCACCGCCGCCAACTCTCAGGAAGAGGGGCACAAGATCGAGGTATCGATGGTAAAGACCGCTTGGGGCACATGGAATCTCGGTTATTTCAAAGCAACCGACTCAAAAGCCAGAAAGATCGTCACCATGAACCCGGGCGGAACAGACTGGGAATACGTTTACCGCGTGGGCGAAACTTCCGGCAACATCACCTTCTGCGGCGGCAACCATAACAACGAAAAACTCATAGACATCACCTTCTACGACGCCAAGAGCGGCGAGGAGCTGAATCTTGAAAACAATGTGGCTGTCACGGTAAACGGCGTTAAGATCGTCGAACATACACAGATCTATTTTAACGGACAGCCCGACAAGCCCTTTGTCAACGTCACAAGAAACTATCTTATAAACGGCGTCGACGTATGGCTCGAGTGCGACTATGATTTTATCAAAGACGCCTATTTCAACCTCTCATATACCGGTATGTTCTGCATTCCCAAGACCAGCGGCAACCATATTATATATAATAATATAGACGGCACGACAAAGGAATTCACCACCGCGCTTGAAGGTACCAAGAGCGGCACAAACTACGGCGGAGACTTCGACTACGGCAACCCTGCCGCTTCGGTCGAGATGTACGGCGACAAAAATCCCACCTTCCGTATGCACGCCGAGATATATGACACAGAAGTTATGGCAGATAATTTTGCATCAGACCAAAAGACGTTCTACTGGGACATGAATACCAATCAGAACAAGCTTTATTTCTCTAAGTTTGATAACACCAAGGCTCACAAGGTCGAAACCGGAACCCATTGGGATACTCTTATCCGCTGGAGCTTCTACAGAGAAAAAGAAGAAAACGAATAACACTGTTAAAAAAACGGGGGAACAAACAGCTTTTACTGTTTGTTCCCTTTTTCAACGCGGGGGAAAATATGTTGTCCCCGTCACCATATACTGCATACCGTGACAAGAACGGCAAGGAATCCGAAACTGAAGAGCGAATACAAAAGAACATATCTTCCGCCCTTCCCCTTGTTATGACCGACATAAACGCGAAATGTGATAAGGCTGGCAAGCGACGCGATAAGTGTGCCCGTCCCGCCGATATTTACCCCGACAAGCAGTTCGCGGTAATTTTCGGTAAACTGCGAAAGCAGTACCGCCGACGGCACATTGCTTATCACCTGACACGACAGCACCGACGTAAGAAGCGTATTCTTTTCAAGAAGCGCGGAAAAGAAGCTGCTCACCGCCGGAATTCTTGCCATATTTCCCGAAAACACAAAAAAGGCGGCAAATGTGAGAAGCAAAAAATAATCTACCTTTAAAAGCGCTTTCCGATCCGCGAACCATATTGCGGCAAACACGATCGGAAGTATCACATAGTACGGTAAAATTCGGAACACCATCACCACGGTGAGCGCGAACAGCACAAGATAAAACGACGTGCGTCCCTTTGGCGGCGGAGTTACGTCTGCCGCTCCTACGGTGATCTTCTGTTTCGGGAAAAACAGACAGCATAACGTTACCAAAGTCATTGATACTGCAAACGGCAGCGCCATGACGGAAACGAATTCGCCGTCGGGTATGTTGAATCTCGAATACAGATACAGATTCTGCGGATTGCCGAACGGCGTAAGCATACCGCCGAGATTTGCGGCGATGGTCTGAAGAATGAAAACATACGCCATATATTTTTCTTTTCCCGACGAGGTCAGCACATAATATCCAAGCGGCAGAAACGTCAGAAGCGCCATGTCGTTTGCGATGAACATCGAGCCGATAAACGTGATATACACAAGGAGCAACACCGCATGTCTGAGCGTACCGGCGCGCGCGATGATCTTTTGCGCCAGGTGATTGAAAAAGCCGATATCCTTGAGCGCGTTGACTACCGCCAGAGTGCAAAACAAACAGGAAAGCGTTTTAAAATCGAAATATCCGACATACTCTCCGTCAGGCGGTATAATGAACATCGTGATCACAGCGGCAGTAAAAGCCGCAAAAAACACAATGTTATTCTTGATTATTGCTTTCAGGAGCGAAAATTCTCTTTTGACAGTACCTTTTTTCATGTCCTTCTTATCGAAACCTCCCCGGCTGAAAGTCTGCCCTCGCTACCGTCGCCGTAACGCACCCTGAGCCTGCATTCGCCGTCTACTTCAATCGCTTCTGCCGGAGTAACAACGCCGTTTTGAATGATATTGATGTTATGACCGTCAAGCCACGAACGGCGGCGATATTCGTCAATGACAGACTGCTTTATCGGAAGGCGGCAGAGCTTCATGACGTTTTCGATCAAAGAAGCGGCAAACCGCGAACGGATATCAGGTATTTGACCGTCAAGCACACTTCCCGCAACATTTTCGACCTCGGGCGGAAAGCCCCCTTCGGGAGGCAACAGATTTACGCCGATTCCGACGACCGCATGGCTTATGCTCCCTTTGTTCGACGCGCTCTGCGCCAATATCCCGCATACTTTGCGGTCACGCATATAAATGTCGTTGACCCATTTTATATACGGCTTCTCGTCGGTGAATTCCCCTATCGCGCCGCACACCGCAACCGCCGCGGCAGCCGTGATATGCTGAACATCCTGAGGCGGCGCGTCGGGACGGAGTATTATGCTGATATATATGCCGCTGCCGTCGGGGCTGAAAAAGCTGCGCCCCAGCCTGCCCCTGCCGGCGGTCTGAGCCGCCGCCGCTATAACAGTGCCCTCAGGCGCTCCGTCTGAAGCAAGCTCCATGGCGATCCTGTTTGTGGAATCCACGCAGTCGAATACGTTCAGATATATCCCGTCTTTGTTTTTTAAATAAGTTTCTATTGAATCTTTGCTGAATTCGCTTTTCATACATGCATCTTCCTTTTCGGCTGAAAGTTTATCACAGATGCAGTGATTTGTCAATAAAAAAGTCAAAACGGAGCAGCCTCTGCTGCTCCGTCCAAAGTGAAAACAAAGCCGCCTCTAATGAAAGAGGGGTTCGGGGAGAAAACAGCCGCAGGCTGTTGTCTTCCTGAATA
>CAZVSW010000030.1:0-15284 GCA_964630005.1 uncultured Ruminococcus sp.
CGCGCGGAGCGTGTTGTCCCTTGTTTATAATAAAAAATCCGTTTTTTTCGCGATTCACTCGTGAAAAAAACTCCCTAAGGCGAGCTGTGCGAGCCCTCGCGCCGAGGGGAGCGTTCAAAAGCGAAGCTTTTGTGGAGCGGCGATAAGCGCGAGGAGGAAAAGTGGTTTACGGAGAAAAACGTAGTTTGTCTCCGTACTAAAAGGAAAGGGGCTTACGGGGGAAAACGTAGTTTGCCCCTGCCAAAAAGCGGAGAAAAACGCAGTTTTTCTTTGCTTTAATCTGTTACTTTTCGCCGCTTTTTCTTGACATTCTCTGAATATTGATGTATAATATAAGTTGATATAGTTTTGAAGGGAAAGAGAAGCCTTGATATATTTTGACAACGCCGCCACCGGGCAGGTATATCCCTCTGCGGCTCAGGCGGCTGCCGACATGATAAGCTGTTACGGAAACCCGTCGTCGCCTCACAAAATGGGCATGACCGCCGCAGAAAGACTTAATACAGCGCGCGAACAGGTTGCCAAAGCGCTTGCGTGCAGTCCGAAAAAGCTCATTTTTACCTCAGGCGGCACGGAAGCGAACAATCTCGCCCTCATCTCCCATGCGAAAAAGAACCGCCGCGCCGGGAATAAGATAATCACCAACGAGACCGAACATCCTTCGGTGCTTGCTCCGCTGAAAGCGCTTGAAAAAGAGGGTTATCAGCTGATATTCATTCCCGTCACCGGCGGAGTTCCCGACCTTGAAGCGCTTGAAAAACAGTCCGGGGACGCATGTCTCGTGACCTTCATGCGCGCAAACAATCAGACGGGCTGTCTGTTTGACCCGAAAAAAATCCGCGAAGCGCTCGACCGCGGCGGCTCGCGCGCGATGTTTCATTGCGACGCCGTGCAGGCGTTTTGCAAAACCGGCGACGAAAGCCCGCTTACAAAATACTGCGATACGGTCAGCGTTTCCGCGCACAAGATCGGCGGCATCAAGGGTTGCGGCGCGCTTTACTACGGCGAAAACGCAAAGATCCTTCCGCTCATAAACGGCGGCGACCAGGAAGAAGGGCTTCGCGGCGGAACGGAAAATACCGTCGGCATTGCCGCCTTCGGCGCTGCGTGCCTTGAAAACAAGTCCCACCCCGAATACCTTGAATATATTAAAAGCCTCCGCCGCTATTTTATCAGCGGCGCGTCCGAAGCGCTTGGCGAAAAGATCAGCTTTTTCATACCGCCCGAACATGTCGACTGCATCATAAACTTCGCAGTAAACGGTCTGAAGAGCGAGGTATGCCAAAACTACCTTTCTTCAAAAAACATCTGCATTTCGTCATCGTCCGCCTGCTCTGCAAGGGCGAAGAAAAACACCGTGCTCCCCGCGTACGGACTGACTGCCGATTACACAGACTGCGCGGTCAGGATCGGGCTGTCGCGCTTTAACACAAAAGAAGAAATCGACGTGCTTATAAACGAGCTTAAGAACGCATCCGCTTTTGCGGTCAAAAAAAGGTAATATATATAATGAAAGAAGTTATTTTGCTAAAATACGGCGAAATAGTCCTCAAGGGTCTTAACAGAGGCTATTTCGACAGTATGCTCCTCCGCCGCGTAAAAGCAGTGCTCAAAAGCTTCGGCGGCGAATATGACACGCACTACGCGCAGTCAACGCTTGTAATCAGACCCAAAAGCGACTCTGACATAAGGCTTCTCGGCGAGAAGCTCAAAAAGGTCTTCGGCATCGCGGCCGTATGTACAGGAATCGAATGCGACAAAAACATGGACGCCATACGCGCCGCAGTAAAAGAAAACTGCCGCCGGTTTATCGGTCAGGCAAAGACGTTTAAATGCGTCGCCAAGCGCAGTGACAAAAGGTTTCCGCTCACATCGCCGCAGATATGCGCGGTATGCGGCGGCGATATCCTGAGCGAGCTGCCCTATCTCAAAGTCGATGTTGAAAGCCCCGAGGTATCTGTCACGATCGAGATACGCGACGACGCGGCGTTCATACACGGCGGCGGCGAAAAAGCTGTCGGCGGAATGCCGGTGGGCTCTAACGGCAGGGCGATGCTCCTGCTTTCCGGCGGCATAGACAGCCCAGTCGCAGGATATATGATCGCAAAACGAGGCGTTGAACTCGACGCAATATACTTTGAGACCCCGCCCTATACCGGCGACGCCGCGCGGGAAAAGGTTCTTTCCCTTGCAAAAACGCTCGCCGGCTATACCGGCAAGATATATGTAAACACAGTGCCGATAACCGAAATTCAGCAGGCGATCGCCGATAACTGCGATGAAAAGTATTTCACGCTCCTCCTCCGCCGCTTTATGATGCGTCTTGCGGAAAGAGTGGCGCGAAACGTCGGTTGCTCCGCGCTGGTGACCGGCGAATCAGTCGGTCAGGTGGCAAGCCAGACCATCGAATCGCTCGGCGTTACCAACGACGCGGTGAACCTCCCCGTATTCAGACCCTGCATCGGCATGGACAAGGACGAGATCGTCACCCTCGCAAGAAAAATCGGCACATTCGAAACGTCGTCCCTTCCCTTTGACGACTGCTGCGTAATGTTTACCCCCAAGCACCCCTGTCTGCGTCCCACTGTTGAAGAGGTACGCGAGCAGGAAGCCCGTCTTGACGTCGAAACCCTTGTCAAAAACGCAATCCTGCAAAAAACCACGCATAAAATCTGTCTTTGAACGGAGTTGTTATATTAATTTATGAAAGAATCCACCATCGCTCTTATATCCGCCCTTTCAAAAAAAGGCAAAAAGCTCACGACCGTTGAAAGCTGCACCGGCGGCATGATCGCGGCTGAAATAACCTCCGTGCCCGGCGCAAGCAACGTATTCGAGGGCGGCTTTGTCGCTTACTCGGAACGCCTTAAGGAAAAGCTGCTCGGCGTTTCCGCCGCCGTTATTTCAAAAAACGGCGTTGTCAGCGCCGAAGTTGCCGAAGATATGGCCGAAGGCGCACTTAAAAGAACCGACGCAGACATCGCTGTTGCGGTAACCGGCTATGCAGGTCCGGGCGGCGGCACAAAGAACGCCCCCGTGGGCACAGTATGGTTCGCCATCGCGGTAAAAGACGACTGCTTTACGCGTACATTCAGATTTGAAGGCGGCAGAGACGCTGTCAGGGAACAGACCGTTTCCAAAGCCATCGAACTGCTTGGAGAAGGAACGGAGAAATATCTATGACAAGACACGAAAGCCGCTGTGAGGCGGTATGCCTGCTTTTTGAACGCTCCTTCGGCGGCGACAGAAACGAAATACTTACAAACGCCGTGGAAGAACGCGGCGACACGGTCTCCGCATTTGCGAAAAACATCTATAACGGAACGCTTGACAACCTTGAAGCCATTGACGCCGTCATAGAAAACGCGGTCGAAAACCGCGAACTCAAACGAATTCCCCGCGTCGTTCTCGCTGTAATCAGAGACGCTGTATATGAAATGAAATTCGCTCCCGAACCCGTACCGGTCGAGATCATCACCAGCGAAGCTGTGGAGATCTGCCGCGAATACGGCGAGCACGAGCTTTGCAGCTTTGTGCACGGAGTTATCGGCAAGATCGTAAATGGATAAACAGATCATCACCGTTTCACAGCTAAACACCTTTGTAAAGGATTATATCGACGCCCTGCCGCCGCTCAGATCGGTCAGCGTCAAGGGCGAGGTATCAAACCTCACCAAGCACAAAACCGGTCATTATTACTTCACCCTGAAGGATGAAGGCTCGGTACTGAAAACAGTTATGTTCCGCTCCGACGCGCAAAAGCTTGACTTTGACATGGAAAACGGTCAGAAGCTTGTAGTGACCGGACGTATTTCGGTATTTGTACGCGACGGTTCTTATCAGCTTTATGCTGTCTCCGCAGAGCAGGACGGCGTGGGCAACCTCTATGAGGCGTTTGAAAAGCTCAAGGCAAAGCTTGCCGCAGAAGGACTTTTTGATCAGTACCACAAAAAGCCGATCCCAAAGACGCCGTTTTCGATCGGCATCGTGACCGCGCCGACCGGCGCCGCTATTCAGGACATGAAAAACATCGCCGCAAGGCGATTCCCCCTTTGCGAGCTGGTGCTCTATCCCTCGCTCGTTCAGGGCAAGGACGCCGCTCCCGAAATCATCAGGGGCGTAAAGTATTTCGACCGTCACAAAAACGTCGACCTTATAATAATCGGGCGCGGCGGCGGAAGTATTGAGGATCTTTGGGCGTTTAACGACGAAGCCCTCGCCCGCACCGTATACGAATGCGAAACCCCGATAATTTCGGCGGTAGGGCACGAGATCGATTTTACAATAACCGATTTTGTCGCCGACCTGCGCGCGCCGACGCCGTCTGCGGCAATGGAGCTCGCTCTGCCCGATAAAAACGAGCTCAAACGCAAATTCGGCAATATAAACACCCACAACGCCGCATCCCTTAAAAAGCGCCTCCAAAGCGAACGCAGGCTGATAAGCCTTCTGGCGTCGTCAAGAGTCCTTACAAACCCGAAAGCACTGCTCGACGACAGGCGTATGCTTCTTCTTAAGCAGGAAGAAGGGCTGTACCTCGCCCAAAACCGCCTTATGACCCAAAAAAGAGAACGTCTGGAAAACACCTCACGGCTGCTTACCTCTTACGATCCGCTCGGCGTGCTCCGCCGGGGCTACGCCGTAGCGTACGGCGCGGACGGGCGCGTGCTCAAATCAAAAAATCAGCTGAAGATCGGGGAAAGCTTTACGGTAAAGGTCTCCGACGGTACTGTCACTGCTGAAAGGACCGAATGAATTTATGGAAAATCAGAATAAAAAAACCACCTATGAAGAGGCGGTCAGACGCCTCGAAGAGATCGTAAAAAAGCTTGAAAGCGGCTCAGCCGAGCTCGATGAATCGATCTTACTGTTTTCTGAGGGCGCGGAGCTTGTCAAGACCTGCACCGCCATACTCGACGAAGCGGAACAAAAAGTCAGGATTCTTTCCGAAAGCGAGAAGGCAGAATGAACGAAGCGCTTTTGACGCAATACGCAAAAGAAGCCGAAAACGCCTGCCGCGAGATAATCGGCAGCTCCGAAGGGCTTATTCAGAAGACCCTGCTCGAAGCGATGGAATATTCGCTTTTTGCCGGCGGCAAGAGAGTGCGCCCGTTTCTGACGTTTTCATTTTATAGAGCCTGCACGGGCAGCGACGACATACGCCCCGCGGCATATTACGCCGCCGCTATCGAAATGGTACACACCTTTTCGCTGATACACGACGACCTCCCCGCAATGGACAACGACACCTTACGCAGAGGGCGGCCCACCAACCACGTGGTATACGGCGAAGCGACCGCGATTCTCGCCGGCGACGCGCTCCTTGCCGAAGCATTCGGCGCGATATGCCGCAACGAATATTGCTCTCCTTCCCAAAACGCGGCGGCTTCAAAGCTTTTGGCACAAAAAGCGGGCGCCCGCGGAATGACCGGCGGTCAACAGATAGACATGCAGTGCGAAGGCATGGCAAACGTTGACGGCAAAACGCTTGAAACGCTTCAGGCGCTGAAGACCGGCTGTCTTATAAGCTGCGCGTGTATGCTGGGCTGTATCGCGGCAAACGCCGACAGCGCGCTCATTAACGCCGCCGAGGAATACGGCAGATGTCTTGGGCTTGCCTTTCAGATAAAAGACGATCTGCTGGACATTGAAAGCACCACGGAAGCGATGGGTAAATCGACCGGCAAGGATTCTATCGAAAAAAAAGCGACATATCCGTCTGTGTTCGGCGTCGGGCAGTCAAAAAAAGCACTCGCCGCGCTTACGGACAAGGCGGTCGCCATCACCCGGAGCTTCCCCTGCAAAAACGGCGGCAGCGTACTCGCCGACTATGCCGAAGCCCTTATGAACAGAACGTTTTAATGGAAAATATTTCCGTCAGAAAACAAAATTTTTTCAAAAAAAATTGCAAAATTCTATTGCATGTACGTCAAATATAATGTATAATATAAGCGGACGGTCAGATATCGTCCGCGCAGAGGTCTGATTTGATTTTAGAAAATATATCCTCCCCCGACTGTCTGAAAAAGCTGGGGGACGGTGAGATCACTGCTCTTGCCGCAGAAATACGTCAAAAAATACTTGATACTGTTTCCCTGAACGGCGGTCATCTCGCATCAAATCTCGGGGCTGTTGAACTGACGATCGCGCTCCACCGCGTTTTCGATTCTCCGAAAGACAGGATCTTGTTCGACGTAGGTCACCAATGCTATACTCATAAGCTCCTCACCGGCAGGTACGACCGTTTTTCCACACTGAGAAAAACAGGCGGAATCTCCGGCTTTCCGAGACAAGCCGAATCCGAACACGATTTTTTCGGCTCTGCCCACTCCTCAAACTCGATCTCAGCCGCTATCGGAATGGCTACCGCCGCAAAGCTTGGCGGTTCTGACAGTACGACTGTTGCCGTGATCGGCGACGGCGCTTTTACCGGCGGTATGGCGTATGAGGCGCTGAACAACTGCATCGACAACAACCTGCGGCTCATAATCGTACTCAACGACAATGAAATGTCCATATCCAAAAACGTCGGCACGATCGATAACTACTTTGCGCGATTCCGCGCCAGTAAATCATATTTCCGCTTCAAAAACCGCTTTGTCGCGGCTATCAGCCGTCTGCCCGGCAACATTATTTATAAAGGGCTGAAAGCGGCGAAAGACAAGTTCAAAAGGCTTGTCCTCAAAGAAAATTTTTTCGAACTGCTTGATCTTGAGTATTACGGTCCGCTTGATGGCAATAATGAAAAGCAGCTGGAAAATGTTTTTCTTGAGCTTAAAAACCACAGACACGGCATCTCAGTCGTGCATATCAAAACCGTCAAAGGGCTTGGATATCTTCCGGCAGAAGCTAATCCGGATGTTTATCATTCCGTGGGCAGCTTTGACAAGGAAAAAGGCGTGCTACTGTCGGGCTCGTCGGAAACGTTTTCCAAAGCCTTCGGCAAAGCAATAACCGCTCTTGCCGAAAAAAACGACGGCATATGCGCCGTTACCGCGGCCATGACCGCAGGCACGGGACTCGACTCTTTCAAAAGCACCTTCCCGCCGCGCTTCTTCGACGTCGGCATCGCCGAGGAACACGCCGCAACATTTTGCGCCGGACTTTCATCAGGCGGCAAGATACCGGTGTTTGCCGTGTATTCTACATTTATGCAGCGATGCTATGATCAGCTTCTCATGGACGTTGCACTGCAGGGGCTTCAGACCGTTCTTGCAATCGACCGCGCCGGATTTGTCGGCGACGACGGTCCTACCCACCACGGCTTGTTCGACGCCGCCATGCTTTCCACAATACCGGGCGCGCTGGTGTTTTCGCCGGACAGCACATCCGAAATTCACGAATGTCTCGAAAGATGCCTCGCTTATAAAGGCGTTTCCGCAGTACGCTACCCAAGGGGCGGCGAACTGCGCTATGACCGCTCTGTGTACAAAACGTGCGGAGATGTTTACTACGCCGATTTCGGCCGCCCCGAGGTATGTATCATAACCTACGGCAGGCTTTCCGCCGAATGCGATAAAGCCGCGCGCATGTGCGGCAGAGGCGTACGCGTCATACGTATGCTTCGCATACTTCCCCTCGATATTCAGACACTTTCCAACCTTACAAAGGGTATCAGATATATTCTCATCGCCGAAGAAGGTATCAGAAACGGCGGAATCGCCGAACAGCTCTGCTGTGCGCTTTCGAAATGCGATGAAGGCAGAAAAACCGACGTACGCGCCGTAGACGGCTTTGCCCCGCACGGCAGCAACGCGGACATACTTCAAAGCGCCGGTCTTGCGGCGGACGCTCTTGCGGAGGTGCTTCGAAATGCCTGAACGCGCCGATACGCTTCTGCCGAAGCTGTCACTCGCAAAAAGCCGCACACACGCCGCTTCGCTCATAAAAGAAGGGCTGGTTACCGCAAACGGCAAGCCCGTCGCCAAACCCTCTCAGCTCATCGACGATAACGCCGATATATTTATAAGCGAAGGCGGATGCCCATATGTTTCGCGCGGCGGACTGAAGCTGAAAAAGGCACTCGATCACTTTCATATCGACGTAAGCGGTCTCACCGCTCTTGACATAGGCGCTTCTACCGGCGGTTTTACCGACTGTCTGCTGAAAGCGGGCGCAGCCCGTGTCTATGCCGTGGACGTCGGCACTGACCAGCTTGATGAATCGCTTAAAAACGACAGCCGCGTCACCAGCTTTGAAAAAATCAACGCCAGAAATCTTTCGCCCGATATGTTTGACAGCAGGATCGATATCGCCGTCATGGACGTATCGTTCATCTCGCAGACGCTCATATACCCGGGAGCGGCAGCCGTGCTTTCGCCCGGCGGACTGCTCGTCACACTCATTAAGCCGCAATTTGAACTCGGCAGGCAGGCGCTCGGTCACAAGGGCGTGGTCAGGGACGTGGAAAAACGCTTCCCCGCTCTTGAAGAAAAGCTAAAGCGCGAAGCGGCGCTTTGCGGCCTGGAACACATGGGCACCGTTATCTCCCCTATCGAAGGCGGCGACGGCAACACCGAATATTTAGCCATGTTTATAAATAGGCAATGAAACATTTAATAATCTTTCAAAACAGAAAAAAAGCCGGCAGTGCAGAACTGCTTGACCGCATACGCCAACTGCTTGAAAAAAGCTTCTGCATCCTCACCGCAGACAATACGGACGACGCCAGGCGTCTTATGTCTCAGGGCGCAGACGCCGCGATCTGCCTCGGCGGCGACGGTACTATACTCGCGATCGCCGAAGAAGCCGCGGGAAACGACATACCCATCCTCGGCGTTAACCTCGGTCATCTCGGCTATATGTCCGGGCTTGAAGCGGACGAAGCCCAGCTCCTTGAAGCGCTGGCAAACGACGACTTCGAAACCGAAAAACGCTTCATGCTTAAGGCCTGCATCATCAAAAATGGCGTAATGGCCAAAGAATTTCACGCTCTTAACGAAATAACGGTCTGCCGCGGCTCGGTTTCAAAAATGATTCAGCTAAACCTCAGGTGCAACGGCTCTGACGTCGCCGCTTACCGCGCCGACGGGCTTATCGCCTCCACCCCGACCGGAAGCACCGCTTATGCGCTTTCCGCAGGAGGACCTATAATAGACCCCGCGCTTTCGCTCATCTCGGTCTGCCCGGTGTGCCCGCACACCTTTGCAGGCGCGCGCTCGCTGGTGTTCTCACCCGAATCAAAGCTTGAAATTTCAGTATCCTCGCTTTATGACAGCGAGATCTTCCTCAGCGCGGACGGCAAGACATCCTGCCGCGTCTGCCCCGGCGACACCGTAACAGTGACCGGCTCGGATCGCTATATCCGCTTCATAAAGCTCAAACAAAACGCTTTTTACCAAACTCTATATAAAAAATTTAAAGACGGAGTGTAATTAACATGAAACACAGAAGACAAGAAAAAATTCTCGACATCATCAAAAACAGCGAAGTTGAAACTCAGGAAGAGCTTCTCAGCCGCCTTAAGAAAAGCGGTTTCCATGCTACGCAGGCAACCATCTCGCGCGATATGCGTCAGCTCAACATCGTAAAGACCATATCCGCAAGCGGAAGATATCGCTACGTTCAGAAGATCCTTCCCGATCCCACTCTTGAAGAAAAGTTCGCTACCATCCTCAAGGAGACCGTTAAGGGTATCCAGCCCGCAATGAACATCGTCGTTATCCACGCTTATACCGGTATGGCTTCCGCCGCATGCGCCGCTATCGACGCTATGGCTATGCCTGAGGTTATCGGCTCCATCGCAGGGGACGACACCCTCATCCTCATCACCGAAAGCGTCGAAAACGCAAAGCTCATTTATAACACCATCCTTTCCGATATGGATCAGTGATCAAATTCCGTCATATAATATTTTATAAAATCACAGGCGTCTGATATGCTGCTGTCTTTGTACATAGAAAACATCGCTCTTATTCAAAAACTTAATATCGAGCTGAGCAGCGGCCTGACCGTACTTACGGGCGAAACAGGCGCCGGAAAAACTATTATTATCGGCACTCTTTCTCTCCTCTGCGGCGCAAGAAGCGACCGCGATATCGTCCGCAACGGCGAAAGCCATGCGCTCGCAGAGGGAGTGTTCGGCGGCCTTTCCGCAAAAGAAACGGAAGGGCTTGCCGAACTTGGGATCGAACCCGACGAGGACGGCACTGTCATGCTATCCCGCCGGATCACCTCGGACGGCAGAAGCACCTGCCGCATCAACGGCAGAACCGTTCCCGTAAGCCTTTTAAAAAGCGCCGGCGCGTGTCTGCTCAACCTTCACGGTCAGCAGGAATCCATGCAGCTGGCAAACCCCGAAACACATCTTCCGATGCTCGACGGCTATGCCGCCGACGATGACCTTGTCCAAAATTACAAACAGCTCTATTTCGACAGATGCGCCGCAAAAAAACGTCTGCAAGAGCTGGAAAACGCCGTTTCCGACAGCGAAGAACGCGCGGAGATGCTCGATTTCCAGATCGGAGAGCTGGAAGCGACTTCGCCAAAGGTCGGCGAATATGCCGAGCTTGAGGCAGAAAGCCTGCGGCTTAATAACTTTGAAAAAATTGCCGACGGCACGCAAAAGGCGCACGATGCGCTTTATGCGGCCCCTTCGGCTTACGAACTTATAAAAAAGGCGGAAAATACCTTGAAAAAGCTTTCCGCCGTACTTCCCGACGCCGACGAAATGACCGCGCGGCTTGAAAGCTGCTCGCTCGAAATCGCCGATATCGCCGAAACGCTTGCGTCCTATTCATCGCCCGACGGTGAAAACATTTCGGCAAAATTAGATCGGGTCGAAGGACGCATAGCCGAACTCAAACGGCTGGAGCGTAAATATAAAACCTCCGCCGACGAGCTCCCCCAAAAGCTTGAACTCCTAAAGTCCGAGCGTATGGGAATCGAATCCGCCGACGAGCTGGCAGCAGAGCAAAAAAAGCTCCTCGCGGAAAAGGAAAAACTCCTTGCCGCCGCTGCAAAACAGCTTTCGGATATACGCAAAACGAAGGCGCGTGAGCTTTCGAAAATAATCAGACAACAGCTGGAAGAGCTCGATATGCCTTCCGTACGATTTGAAGCGCAGTTTAATGAAAAGGATTTTGCTTCAGACGGAATCGACGAGCTTGAATTTCTTATCGCCCCGAACAAGGGCGAAGAACCCAAGCCCATGAGCAAAATTGCTTCCGGCGGCGAGCTTTCCCGCATTATGCTTTCCATCAAATCCGCGCTTGCCGCGTCTGTCGGCGCGGGATGTACCGTGTTTGACGAGATCGACACGGGTATTTCCGGAAAGACAAGCGAAAAGATCGGCATTAAACTGAAAAAACTGGCGCAAAACGGTGCTCAGGTTATCTGTGTGACCCACTCCGCACAAATAGCGGCGCTTGCAGATACGCATCTGCGTGTCGAAAAGCTGCAAGCCGAGGACCGTACCTTCACGCGGGTATCTGCGCTTGACATCGAGGGGAGAACCTTGGAGGTGGCGCGCATTATGGGCGGCATCTCGCTTACCGATTCAGTGATAAACGCCGCGCGCGAAGCCATTGAAAACGGTAAAAAATTATAAAAGGAGATTTTTTATGAAAAAAATCATTGTATTGATCCTGAGCGTGCTTATGATCGCTTCTCTTTGCGTTCCGATAGCAGGCTGCAACGGATCGTCAAAACCGAAGCCGGCAGATGAACTGTTTTTCTCGGTCTCCGACAGCGGTATCATGGAAAGACTTGCCTCTTCAATGGGTCTTTCTGCTGACATAAAAGAATTGCTGCAAAACACCGACAAAAACGAAAAAGTCGTTTTCAGTCTCGGTATATCTGACCTTTCCTTTGCAGGAATGCCCATCCTCCAAAGCCCGATCAAGACCTCGTTTGACGGCATAATCGACCGGGATGGCAATACCGCCGGCGCGGTAAACTGGTCATATATGACCGACAACCTTAATATTTATGCGGCTCTCGGCAAGGGCTGTGCCGCAGTTAAGTTTGACGATCTGACAGACTATATCGACCTTACGCCCCTTTTCGAAAATATCAACACAGACAACGGACAGTCGGCAGAGCTTGTCGCCGCTGTGGAAAGCGCTGTGACCGAGTTCGGCAAGATCATCGTCGAATCCATAGACAAAACAAAGCTCACCGAAAAATCCGAAGAGATCACAGTAGACGGCAACACCGTCAAGGTCAGAGCCATCTCCTATACCCTTGCGGGCGAAGAGCTTGCCGCTTTTATCGAAAAGATCGTCTCCGAAGCGGATAAAAACGCCTCTGTTACCGAGATCCTTGAAAAGCTCGACATCGCCGACGCGTTCAAAGACGTCAAGCTCACCGCTTCCGAAAACGACAAGATCTCTATCGTGCGCTATTTCGAAGTAAACGAACCGCGCGGCTTCGACATTGACGTGAATTTTGAAAAAGCGGATATAGACGTAAAGATCGCCAGCCGCACTAACCTGACAAAAGACACGGATTATGCTGATATCGAAGTTAACGTCACAGGCGAAACGGATTCGGGTCTCACGGCCGTGAGCGGTTTCTCGCTGAAGGGTCTTTATAAGAGAGAAAACAACGGCAGCTTCCTCTGCGAATTCACCGTCGGCAGCGGAGACAGCGGATCGCTCAGCGTCAACCTCGGCTCGCTCAGACTCAGCGGCACTACGACCGATACCGCCGAGGGCAAGCGTACCGACATAACCATGACCGTCGGCATAAGCGGCGCCGTACTTCAGATACCCTGCGCCGTTACCGTCAGAAAGAGCGACAAGGAAAACGTCGACGTGGCGTTTGAAATGAGTATCAACATCCCCTCGATGCTTTCTGTGAAGCTTACTGCCGAAGAAAAAATCTCGCTTACAGACGAAGCGGTAAATATGCCGGGCAAGGACGAGATCAAATCCGAAGCTCCTGATGACGCAAAGGAAAAACTCGAAGAAAAGCTGGAAAACACGTTTGAACTTTTCGAGATGTTCGACCTTATTTTCGGCGGCGATTACGACGACGATTATGATTACGGCGATTATTCTGACCTCGATATCTGAAACAGCGCTTATATTCTATTTGGTGTAAAACAATGAAACGTAAAAATACAAGGCTGCTCTCGCTTCTGCTTGCGATTATGTTATTGCTTCCGTTTACAGCCGTCAGATCAAACGCGGCAAACGGACTTTCGGCGGATCAAGAGAAATTTTTGGCCGAAATAGGCGATATCGCCTCAAAGGCAATGAAAAACAGCCGTGTTCTCGCCTCCGTAACCATTGCGCAGGCAATTTGGGAAAGCGGTTGGGGACAAAGCAGCTTAACAAAGAAAACAAACAATTACTTCGGCTTCACGGTCGGATCGTCGTGGACGGGTACGATTTATTGCAGTAAAAACGACAGTTTCTACAGCAGCCGCGCAGAGGCGATCTCGATACTCGGCTCGACCAAGTACAACTACTGGGCAAGCGGCGGCGATAACGGCGTGCCGGGCTTCTGGCGCGTTTATTCCAGCATGGAAGAAAGCGTGCTCGACCACAACGAACAGCTCGCCACCTCAAGCTACTATAAGGGCATACCCGGCGAGACCGATTATAAGGTCGTCTGCAACATACTGAACAAGTATTATTGCAACGACGACAGCTATGCCAAAAGCATAATTTCAACGATAGAACGCTATGAGCTTTATAAATACGACTCTGTTATGGTCAATTCGAACACAGTCACCAATCTGCTTCTGGATGTAAGCTCGCTCGTGCTGAAGGTCGGCGAAAGCCACGCGCTCAAGGCGTCGGTCTATCCGTCTACGGCAACGGATAAAAGCGTTACTTATTCAAGCTCAAACCCTTCTGTCGCAACGGTTTCCGCCGCAGGCGTGATCAAGACCGTCGGCACGGGTACGGCGGTCATCACCGCAAAGACCTCGAACGGCATTACCGCAGAAGTGTCTGTGTATTGCAGTAAGGACGGGGAGATCACCTATACCGGCACGATCACAAAGAGCGTGTATTGCCGCGCTTCGAAATCCGACGGAATAAGCGATAACCGCGGCGTGTTCGGGGTCGGTACGACCGTCATGATACACGGCGACAGCGACGACGGCACATGGTATTTCGCCTCAGGCAAAAACGAAGCCGGCGATCAGGTCAGCGGTTATATTTATATGTCGTGCGTCAGCGGCGTAACGCCGTATGTGCCCGAAACTCCGATCACCGCCAAGTATAAGGGCGAGGTAACGTACGACGTGTATGTACGCACCAAGCCGAGCGCCGACGGCGACAGCGAAAAGCTTGGCATCATTTCTACCGGCTCGTCCGTGATAATATACGGCGAGCGCGAAAATGATTTTTACCGCGCTTCCGGCGTTTCCACCACCGGCGAGGAGCTTACCGGATATGTTTATGCAAACTGCATCAAGATAACCGGCGAGTTTTCCGGCAACAGCGGTCAGACCTTTGCAAGCGACGACGGGATCAACTATAGATTCGCCACCACTCTCGCCATGCTTAATTGCCGCAAAGGACCGGGCACAAGCTATGACCTCGCGGGCACGTTTGACAACTCGGTCACGGTTGTTGTATGCGGCAACGGCGTAAGCGGCAGCGACATCGACGGCACTTGGTACTATGTAAAAGGTATCGACCAGAGCGGCAAGGCCATCACCGGCTATTGCGGCGGCGATTATCTTAACATCGGCGACGCGGTTCTTAACAGCGTTAATATGCAGATCGACGAAGGAAATGTCACCGGAATAGAATCCGAAACCACGGTAGGTGCGCTCGAAGAACTTTTCGGCGCTCACGACATGACGATAACGGTCGTCAATGCCAACGGCGGCAACATTGACTCCTCGCGCTTTGCAGGAACGGGAAGCACGCTTTCCGTGGCATATAAGGGCATGGATCTGTTTGCAAAAACAGTTATTGTCAGCGGCGACGCGGACGGCGACGGAAAAGTATCGCCTACCGATTATATCCGGGTAAGAAGACATATACTCGGCATGTTGACACTTGAAGGAGTGTTTGAAAAAGCGGCTGATATTGATAACAACGGCTCTATCGCGCCGTCCGATTATATCAGAATCAGAAGAAAGCTGCTTGGAATAGCATAGTTTTAGTACGGGGGAAAACACTACGTGTTTTCCCCCGTTAGCCCCCTTTCAGGAAACGACGGAGACAAACTACGTTTTTCTACGTAAACCACTTTTCCTCCTCGCGCTTATCGCCGCTCCACAAAAAGTGCCCGTCCCCGACGGGCACTTTTTGAACGCTCCCCTCGGCGCGAGGGATCTTTTTAGGCAGGGGCAAACTACGTTTTCCCCCGCGAACCCC
>CAZVSW010000031.1:0-14981 GCA_964630005.1 uncultured Ruminococcus sp.
CCACAAGGTTGCGAAGATCACGCGCGACTATTTTGACGACAACGGCTTTATCGAGATAGAGACCCCTATCCTTATCAGATCCACTCCCGAAGGCGCGAGAGACTATCTTGTCCCGTCAAGACTTCACAAGGGCTCTTTCTATGCACTGCCGCAGTCGCCCCAGCTTTATAAACAGCTTTCAATGGTTGCCGGCTTTGACAGATATATGCAGATCGCGCGCTGTTTCCGTCAGGAGCACGTGCGAGCCGACCGTCAGCCCGAATTCACACAGATGGACGTTGAGATGAGCTTTGTCGACGTTGAAGATATACTTGCCATTGCAGAAGGCTATATCAAGCGCCTTTTCAAGGAGGCTCTTGACGTAGATATCCCCACTCCGCTTCCCAGATATACTTATAAAGAATGCATGGAGCGCTTCGGCAGCGATAAGCCCGATATGCGCTTCGGCATGGAGCTTGTTGATATTACAGACGAAGTTGCAGACAGCGATTTTGTCGTGTTCAAAAATGCCATCGAAAACGGCGGCAGCGTCCGCGCCATCAACGCCAAGGGCTATGCGTCGGTGCTCACCCGTAAGGAGATAGACAAGCTGACCGAATACGCAAAGGGTTGCGGCGCAAAGGGTCTGGCATGGATACGCCATACCGAACAGGGAAGAAACGCGTCGTTTTCAAAGTTCGTTACCGAGGAAACGCTTGAAAAAATATGCCAAAAGACAGACACCGCCGAGGGCGACGTTACGCTTATCATCGCAGACGGTAATACCAACTCCGTGCTCACTCAGCTCGGTCAGCTCAGACTTCAGGTCGCCAACCGTGTGAATGTTCCCAGAGAGGGCTTCAAATTCCTCTGGGTCGTCGAATTCCCGTTCTTTGAATACGACAAAGAGACCGACGAGTTTGTCGCCATGCACCATCCCTTCACCGCGCCTCTTGACGAATGCCTGCCCTACCTTGAAACGGATAAGGCAAGAGTCAGAGCAAAATGCTATGATATCGTCCTGAACGGTATCGAGCTTTCAAGCGGCTCTATCCGTATCACCGATCCCGCACTGCAAAGCACCATCTTCCGCCTTCTCGGCATTTCGGAGGAGGAGGCAAAGTCCAAATTCGGCTATCTGCTCGATGCATTCCGCTACGGCGCACCGCCTCACGGCGGATTTGCGATCGGTCTTGACCGCATCGTAATGCAGATGCTCGGCGCACCCTCGCTCAGAGACGTGGTCGCCTTCCCGAAGGTACAAAACGCAAGCGAGCTTATGACCTCCTGCCCCGCAGAAGTTCCGGCTCAGGCGCTTAAGGACCTCGGCATAAAAACCGACGAATAATTCCATAACGATTGCGATGCAGTCGCCTTAATAAAGACCCCCTGAAAGGAGTTCTCCATGATTGAGATAACAAACCTGACCAAACGCTTCGGCGATAAGGTCGCGGTGAACAACGTCACCTTCAGCGTTAAGGAGGGCGAAATAATGGGCTTCCTCGGGCCGAACGGCGCGGGTAAATCCACAACGCTCAACATCCTTACCGGCTTTCTTTCCGCCACCTCGGGCAGTGCCAGAATCGACGGTATCGACGTGCTCGACGACCCGATAGGCGCGAAAAAACGCATTGGCTTTTTGCCTGAGATACCTCCGCTCTACCTCGAAATGACGGTAAAGGAGTACCTCGACTTCGCATACGAGCTGAAGGGCTGTAAGCTCCCGCGCAAGCAGCATCTTAAAGAGATCTGCGACGTAGTGCGCATTACCGACGTGTTCAACCGCAAAGTCAAAAACCTTTCCAAGGGCTACAGACAAAGAGTCGGCATCGCGCAGGCGCTTATCGGCAACCCCAAGGTTCTGATATTTGACGAACCTACGGTCGGTCTCGACCCTAAACAGATAATCGAGATACGTAACCTGATAAAGCACCTTGGCAAGGATCATACCATCATCCTTTCCACCCACATTCTTCCTGAGGTGCAGGCGGTCTGCGACCGTATCGTGGTCATCAGCAAAGGCAGCGTCGTCGCTAACGAGCGTACGGAGGATATCATCAACGCCGTCGACGGTACGCGCCGCCTTGTCGCAAAGATCGTCGGTCCTGAGGACGATGTTCTCAAGCTCCTCCGCTCGCTTCCCGGCATTAAATATGCGGATGCGCTCGGCAGACGCGATACCGACAGTATAAGCTATGTCATCGAAAGCGAAGACCGCGTCGATATCCGCAAACCGCTGTTTTTCGCACTCAGCCGCGCCGGCTACGCCATGATCGGGCTTGAGGGCGACCAGCTCAATCTTGAAGACATTTTCATCAGACTTATCGAGCCTCAGAAGGCAGAGAAAAAGAAAAGGGGGCAGCAGTAATGTGGGCAATCTATAAACGTGAGCTTCGCTCTTACTTTATTACGCCGATCGGCTATATTTTTGCCGGCATGTTCATCGCCGTTTCGGGCGCGCTGTTCGCCTATACAACGCTTCTCACGCAAAACAGCGCCGGTATGTATACTTACTTCGTACTGCTTCTGCTGGTCTTTTGCGTGCTTTTGCCGCTTCTCACCATGAAGCTTTTCTCCGAAGAGCGAAAATCAAGGACGGAGCAGATGCTTCTGACCGCTCCGGTGACGCTTACCGGTATCGTAATGGCGAAATTCCTTGCGGCGCTTACGATCTTCGCCGCTTCGCTCGCTGTCAACAGCCTCAATTTCGCTTTGCTGTATTTTTACGGCAGTCCCAACCTGGCAGTTATTTTAACAAACATTCTCGGTCTGTTTCTGGTCGGCGCGGCGTTTATCGCGCTCGGTCTGTTCCTTTCGGCTCTTACCGAAAACCAGCTCATCGCCGCAGTAAGCTCTATCGCCCTCATCGGCGTGCTGCTCCTCGTCAGCCTTCTCGCACAGCAGATCCCCATCGAATGGCTGCGCGTTGTTATCCGCTGGTTCTCCGTGGTTGACCGTTATACCCCCTTCACGGTTGGATATTTCGATATTCCGTCGCTCATCTATTTCATTTCCTTTGCCTGTGTTTTCGTCTTCCTCACGGTCAGAGTGTATGAAAAGCGCCGCTGGTCCTGATTACGGAGGAAATGCCAAATGAACAAGATTTTTAAAAACAAACGCTTTAAATACGGCTCGCTCGCCGTGGTTTTTACCGTGGTGTTTATCGCGATGATCATCATTGTCAACCTGATCGTCACATCTATTGACGAAAAGGTCGGCCTTCGCATCGATATAACCGAAAAACAGCTCTATTCCATCAGCGACGATACCGATCAGGCACTGCGCATCGGTCTCGGCGACGAATATGATAATTTTGATATTACCATATATTTCCTCGCCGAAAGGGATCTTTTCACCTATTACGATTCCGCCTATTATTCCGCAGGCGGCTCGGACAGAGAGCATTTTACCCGTGTTCGTGACCTTGCGGAGGAATATGCGCGCAAGTACCCGAATAATGTCAGGGTCGAATATATCGACATAAATAAAGAGCCTGAGCTCGCAAATAAATATCTTAACGAGTCGCAGACCACCCTGTCTTATAACACCGTTATCATTCAGGGCAAGCATCATTACAGAATCAGAAACATCAACAGCTTTTACGCCACCGACTCCGATACCGGCAGTCTTTATGCATTTGCCGGCGAAAAGAACATGACCGCGTCGATCCTTCAGGCGTCGCTTGCCGAAGCGCCGGTGATCTCCTTCACTGTCGGACATGGCGAAAGCTGGAGCAAGGGCTTTGAAGATATCTTCACCGCAACCGAGTTCGAAGTTAAAAAGGTCGACCTCGCGACCGAAAATATCGACCCCAAGACCAAGATACTGGTCGTCTATAATCCCATCACCGACTTTATCGGCTATACCGCTTCCTCTGCGTCGCAGACGGCTTCGGTGAATGAGATCGACAAGATCTCCGCTTATATGGCGGATAAAGAAAACTTCAACAGCATGATGGTGTTTGTCAACTCCTCTACCGAAGACCTGGCGAACCTCCGCGAGTATCTCTGGGAAAGCTGGGGCATTGACTATCTCCCCAATTATAAGCTCGCGGACGAGAAAAATTCTGTCGTCAACGGTCAGGACTATTTCAGCGTTATCGGCGATTACTGCAAGGAAGAAAATACGGCGGCATATCTGCTTCACCAGTCGGCTTCCTCAAAGAACATCCGCACGGTGTTCCGCAACTCCGTCGCGCTCAGGATCAACAGCACCATGGCGCGCGGCGCACCTCCGCTTGCCTCTGTCAGCACATACGACACCGCCTATGCCATCCATAGCGACGGCGAGGGCGGGATCATCAGGGAATCGGGCGTTTATCCGCTCATCGCTCTTTCGGTAAGCCATACCTACGGCGATAATAACGCTTCCAAATATAAATACGTCATGCTTGTCGGCTCTACCGACTTCGGTTCTGACAGCTTTATCGCCAACACCTTCGGCAACCGCAGTATCGTCTATAGCGCTATCCGCAATATGTCGACTGACCGCGTTATTCCCGATATCGATTATAAGAAATTCGAAGAAACCGCACTCACCCTTACCTCCGAACAGGCGGAAAAGCTCACGTGGTTCGTCACGCTGACCTTCCCCCTCATAATCATCTGCGTGGGAATCGCCGTCTTTATCCGGAGGCGCCATCTGTAATATGAAAAAAAAGATCATAATTCTGATAAGCGTTTTCGTCGCCGCCGCAGTACTTTTGGGCGTGTATCTGATTTTTTTCAGATCGAGCGATAAGGAAACTACCGATTATTACCGTATCTCCGATGCGGCGCTCGCTGTCGGCGAGCTTGACTATGATAACGTTAAGATAACGTTTTCCGCCAGTCACGACTCGCTTGACGGAGATAAGTATAATACGTATATCTGCGGCTTTGCCGATGCTTTTGAGCACAAGCTCAAAAATATCACCGTCGTTTACGGCGAAGGCAGCGATTTTTGCACCGTAAGCCGCGGCAACAAGACAAAAAAGCTTGAAAGAGACGAATTCTTCAACACCCTCGAAAGCGGCGCAAAGTATTCGTTTAACGGCGAAGTGCTCTTCGCTATGGCGATACTTGAAGTTACCGATAATGCCGACGGCAGAAGTGAAAGCGAGTTCACTGTCTATGCGCTTCCGGGCTATGACGTCGACGGCGATACCACCGGAACGAGCAACCGCACCTTCGTTTATCCCAATATCTCCCGTGCAGACGTTGACCGCTTCACGGTCACAAACAAATACGGCACCTATTCGGCGTATAGACTGAACAACGCTTTCTACTTCGAAAACGCAGAGCTTTGCAGCTATGATCAGGAAAAGTTCGCTTCCTTTGTCGTAAACTGCACATATATGCTCTCCATCGGCAAGATATCCAACGTGCCGGAGGCTGATCTCGGGAAATACGGTCTGGACGACGAAAGCAAGGCCAACGCCATTATCGAGGTAAAGACCCTGAACGGCGATTATCATAAGGTCATCGTCGGCAGTAAGCTTGCTTCCGGCGGCGGATATTACGTGAAATATTATAATAAGCCGCACGTCTATATCCTTGACAACTCGCTCGAGACCGAAATAATGCAGCCCGTCACCTCAATGCTTACCGCCAACCTCGGCTACAGCATCTCAAGCGCCAACGATACCTATGACATCAGCGACGTCATCCTTATGTACGGCAAGAGCGACTCCACGATCTATATCAGAAAACGTGTCGACGTCGTCCTGCCGGGCAACGCCAAGGCGTTCTCCAAGGATCAGGAGATCGGCTCTCTTATTCACGATAAAAAGTATTTCACCGAAAACTATTCCGACTGGACGGCGCATAAAACGCTCATGGGCGTCAATTCCGCCGACGGCAACACCGTCAATATCGAATTCGCGCTCGAACGCTATTCCGAAAACGGCAACTACGGCGTAAAGTTCGGTCTGGTAAAGGATACCTCAAAGGCGGCAGTGCTGCCATCAAAGCTTGTGATCCAGGCGTACGACGGCGAAAATAAAAAGTATGTCGACGTTGCGGAATTCAGCGATTTTGAACAGGGCGAAAAGAGCTATCGGCAGTATGAGATCAGCTTTAACTACAGCGACCGCCTCAGATATGTCAGACTCTGCTTCACGCTCCCGACCGAAAACAACTATTCCGTATTTGACGAGATCACCATGTACAGCGACGGCTGGGATGCTATTCCCAAGGAGTCGGTAACAGGCATGTGGCAGATCGTTTCGCCCGATAGCTATATCAAAAAGGGCTATAACTACGCCATGCCCGACGTTTCCACTTTTTCCGACATACTTTACGGTATGGCGACTCTGGTCGGCGACAGCGTTGTTGAATATAACGTTCAAAGCGATGATACCTTCAAAAAGTACGGACTTGACGATCCGGAAATCGCGCTCTCCTATGAATATAAGGGCTATCGCACCTATATCTATTTCAGCGGTCCGGATGCTGATCATAACCGCTATGCTTACGCTACCATAGAGTATACCGACGACAAAGGCGAGACTCAGAAGGTCACCACCGGCATAATCGCCCAGATCCTTCATACTTCCGCGCCCTGGCTCAGCTGGGAACCGCTTGAATTCCTCGACCGCTCGACCTTCTCGATGTATGTCGACAAGATCGACACGATCGAAATGGAGTTTGACGGCGAAACCTATGTGTTTGACCTTGAAAAGGGAAGCGACGAAAAACTCTCCCGCGTTACCTGCAACGGCAAGGAAGTGGATATCAAAAACTTCCGCTACCTCTATGTTTCGGTGCTCAGCTGTACCCGCGCCGGCGAGTATGTACCCGCTGAAGGCGACGTTAAGACGCCGTACTTCCGCTTTAAAATGACGAGCCCGATCAAGGAAACAGAGATAATCTACTACCGCGTCACCGCAAGCAAGCTCATTTATGAGACCGACGGCGCCGCAAGTAATTATTATGTGCTGTTTTCCGACATCAACACAATAATAAATAACGTCAGGCTGCTGCTTGACGGTAAGGATGTGCCGAGATGAAGCGTCTCGCACTGATAGTTGCCGCCGCTTGTATGCTGCTGTTTTGCAGCTGCGGCGGCAACGTCGATATAACTCCGGTCTCCGAGGCGATCGCAAACGCGCCGGAACAGGTGCACGGCTCGTTCACGCTGAACATACGCTTCGGCGATGAGCTTGCCACACTGCTTTTTTCTATGGGCAGTTTTGATGCGGATTACGGCAGTAACACCGTTTCGGCGGCAATGACGCGCACCGTGCTCGCCACGGCGGCGGCCGTCACGCTCGAATACGACGGCAAGACATGCGTTACCACCATAGACGGCGAGGAGCATTCGTCGGAAATGACGCCCGAAGAGCTCTTCGGCGGCATGATCTATGCAAGACCGACGCTCCCCTCCGACGGAATTAAATATTCCGCTTCGCTTTCAAGCGACGGACTTTATACCGTTAAGTGCAAAAAGCCGGATAGCGCACAGCTGTTTTCGCTCCTCGGCGACGACGTTTACGCCATTTCGTATATCAATAATCCACAGCGCGATAAGATGTACTGCACGGACGCGGTCTTTACCTACCGCGTGAAAGACGGCGTGGTCACGGATTATAGCCTGAGCTATAAGGTTCATCTTTTTGATACGCCGCCGTATGTTCCGGGCGTCAAAGTCGACGAAAGCGATTACGAGCTGGAGCTGGATGTGCAGTTTAATGTAAGGTACTGATTTGGACGGGGGACAACAGACGCGCGACGGCTTGATGTGAAAAAACAGGCCTTGGCAAAAGCGCGTCCGTTTTCCCCCGTTAGCCCCCTTTCGGGGCGTCGCTTGCGCTCCGCCTATAGGGGCAAACTACGTTTTCCCCTATAAGACCCCTTTCCTCCTCGCGCTTATCGCCGCTCCACAAAAGCTACGCTTTTGAACGCTCCCCGCGGCGCGAGGGCTCGCGGAGCTCGCCTTAGGGAGTTTTTTTCACGAGTGAATCGCGAAAAAACGATCTCTATTTTATTCAGGGCGACAACAGCCTGCGGCTGTTTTCTCCCCGAACCCCTCTTTCATTAATTCGTCGCGAAGCGACACCGCAGCTTTTTCTTATCAGCTCTTGACAAATCTGATCAAACAGCGTATAATCTAATCAATGATAAGAAAAGATTAGATTAGATTAGATGTGATTAGATTAGATTCGAAATGGAGGGCGCATATGAAAGAAAGCGAAATCGTTGAATTTAAGAGAACCTTTGTGAGCGATCTGGACAAGGAAGTCATTGCCTTTGCAAACACGAACGGCGGCGAAATTTATATTGGTATTGATGACAGCGGAATCCCTGCCGGGCTCGATGACATTCAAAACACAGAGCTTCAATGTGTGAGTCATATAAACGATACCGTCAAGCCGGACGTGTCGTTGTTCGTGAAATATGTGCATCTGACAATGGGCGGAAAATCCGTACTCAAAATTGTTGTCAACAAGGGCAGTATGTCCCCGTATTATGTTGCAGGCAAGGGAATAAGACCCGAAGGCGTTTATGTCCGCCAAGGTACTGCCTCTGTTCCCGCAACCGAAACGATGATTGTCAAAATGATAAAAGAAACTTCGGGCGAAGCCTTCGAGAATACCCGTTCTCTTAATCAGAACCTGACTTTCATCGCGGCAGATGAGGAATTTGACAAGCTGGGATTGCCCTTCGGTGAAAATCAAAAGCGTTCTCTCGGATTGATCGGCAGAGACGGTTGTTACACAAATCTCGCACTGCTCCTATCCGACCAATGTGAGCATAAAATAAAATTTGCGGTTTTTGAGGGAACGGAAAAGGAGGTGTTCCGTGACAGGCACGAATTTTCCGGTTCTTTGTTCCGTCAGCTTGAAGATCTGCTTCGCAAGATAGACAGCTATAATCGGTTGAGCAGTCCAAAACTTGACGGATTAAAAAGACAGGATGTCAGGGATTATCCCGAAGAAGCGATCAGAGAAGCGGTGCTTAATGCTATGATTCACCGCGAATATGCTCTCGGCGGTTATACTTTGGTCAGTATGTTTTTCGACAGATTGGAAATCGTTACGCTCGGCGGGCTTGTGACCGGTGTTGAAATGGACGATATTATGATGGGCGTTTCCTATCTGCGCAACAGCCGTCTTGCGGAAGTGTTTTACAGATTGCATTTCATTGAGGCTTACGGAACGGGTATCTCAAAAATAAAAAGCGCTTACGGCGAACAGTCTTCTCAGCCTGTCTTTGAAAGCACATCCAACGCCTTTAAGGTAGTCCTTCCCAAATGCAGCGGCAAAATGCCGGCATGTGTCAAGTCCGCCGAGGATAGGGAAGCGTTTGTTTTGGGTTATATTAAAAACGCAGGCGAGGCTACGAGAGCAGAGATTCAAAAGGCAACGGGGGCGTCGCAAGCTACTGCCGCAAGGCTTATTAAGGCGTTGCTTGATAAAGGCGAAATCTGCAAGAACGGCAAATCAAGAAACGCAACGTATACGCTGAAGGGTTGACGGGCAAATACAAAAAATATTCGGCGGAAAAGAAACGGCAAAATAAAAAGACAAACGGGGAAAACACATGGCAGTGTTCTCCCCGTTAATTTTTATCTGAATTGATAGGAATAAAGCTCTTTATAAACTCCGTCCTGCGCCATCAGTTTGTCGTGAGTGCCGCGCTCGACGATGCCGGTGCTGTCAAGCACGACGATCTCGTCGGCGTTTTTGACCGTAGAAAGCCGGTGCGCCACGACAATGACCGTACGTCCGCCCGACAACAGTTCAAGCGCGGACTGAATCTGCATTTCCGTGGCGTTGTCGAGCGCCGAGGTGGCTTCGTCAAGGATGAGTATGGGCGGATTCTTCAAAAACACTCTCGCTATGGAGATGCGCTGTTTCTGACCGCCCGAAAGCTTCACGCCGCGTTCGCCGACGTTTGTCTCATAACCGTTCGGCAGTCCCATGATGAAATCGTGTATGTTCGCCTTTTTTGCCGCTTCGACGATCGCGTCATCGTCCGCATCGAGGTCGCCGTAGGCGATGTTTTCTTTGACCGTACCGTTGAACAGAAAAACGTCCTGCGAAACGATGCCGATCGCCTTTCTGAGCGAATGGCGCGTAAGACGGCGTATATCTATGCCGTCGACGGTGATCGCGCCGTCGGCTATTTCATAAAACCTTGGGATGAGGTTGCAGACCGTGGTCTTGCCGCCGCCCGAAGGTCCTACAAGCGCAAGCGTTTTTCCGTGCGGAATGTCGAGCGTGAGCCCGGAGATAACGTTGCGGTCGCTGGATTCTCCTGAATAATGGAAGGTGACGTTTTCAAATCGTATGTCGCCGCGCGGCGAGGTCAGCCCGACCGCGTCCGGCGCTTCAGCCTCGGGTTCGATCTTCATGATCTCGCAAAAACGTCCGAGACCGGTCATGCCCTCCTGAAGCTGTTCGAAAAAGTTGACAAATTTCTTTATCGGGTTCAAAAACATGCTGATATAGAGCAGATACGCGGTGAATTCGCCGATATCTATCACGTCGTAATAAAAGAACAGTCCGCCCGCGGCGAGCACCACGAGATAGAGAAAATCGGTAAAAAACGTCATTCCCGAATGAAATTTGCCCATCGCCTTATAAGACATTGAGCGCGCCTGCTGATAGCGCTCGTTTTCTTCGGCAAACGTTTTTTCCTCGTGCGCTTCGGCGGTAAACGCCCGCGAGACCCTCATGCCCGACACGGACGATTCAATATCTGCGTTGAGCTCCGCGATCTGTTCGCGGCTTTTTTTGAACGCCGCGTTCATACTCCTTCGCATTTTTACGGCGAAAAATAATATGAACGGAAGTATTGCAAAGATTATCACCGTGAGCAGCATGTTGATCGAGCCGAGCATTATGAACGAACCGACAAACATTACGATACACAGGAAAATGTCCTCAGGACCGTGATGGGCGAGTTCCGAAACTTCGAACAGATCGTTGATAAGCCTTGACATTATAGAGCCGGTCTTGTTTTCGTCGTAATACGAAAACGGAAGCTTTTCAAGATGGTGAAACAGATCGCGGCGCATGTCTGCCTGAATGTAGACGCCAACCATATGACCCATATATGTGATAATATAGTTCATAAACAGCTTGACGAGATAGATTCCGAGCAGCACCGCCGACCACGTAAGGAGCAGTCGCATGTTGCGGTCGGGAACATATTCGTTGATGATGTCCTTTGCTACCATCGGATAAAACAGGTCGCAGACGGCGACCACAAGCGCGCACAAAAGATCGATAAAAAACATCTTTTTGTGCGGCTTGAAGTACGACACAAATGTACGGAACATAAAAACCTCAGAAAATCAGCTTTATTTGCGCTTTTTGATGACGGTTATAACACCGACTGCCGCACCGACAAAGAGCATTGCGGCTACGACCCAGATGATCCAGCTTGAAGAAGCTTTTTCTTCGTCGTCGGGTTCGCTTTCGCTTACCGCGTCCGACGGCTCGCCGACCGAAGACTCGTCTTCATAGCCGCCGTCCCCTTCGGTAAGGGAATATGTGTCGGCGCTTATGATATATTTGCCCGAAATCTCGAGCGTCTGACCGTTGAGCTCCGTTTCGGACACGGCCTCAAAGCCGGCGATGCCTGAAACCACGGTATGAGTTCCGCGCGCTTTAAGTTCGAGCGGTACGGTAAAGCTGTCTTTGTCTGCGCCGAAGGGGTTTTCCTTGCCGCTGTAGGGTGAATAGGTTTTTTGGATCATCTCTCTGCCGTTGAAGGTGACGATTCTTATAAAGCCTTCTCCGTCGCAGGTCATGCCGTTTAAAACGTGTTTGGGCTCTGTGCCGTCCTCGACAAACTGATAGTCGGAAAGTATCTCCCACACGGAGCGGTTTTCGTCGACCTCGCGGAGGGTTCTTGCCGCGCCGTTGGTGTGACCGCAGAATACCGCTACGACGTTATTGTTGGGCACAACGATGTTTTCCCAGATCTCAGGCGCGCGCGAGTGGTCGTAGGAGGCGGGATTTGCCTCGTTCAGCACCCATGTGCCGTCGGTGTCGAGGTAGGAGTGGGTAAGTATGATGGCGTTGCGATCCGGGTAACGGCTCAGCACTTCGTTCGCCCAGGCGACTGTCACGGGCGCGTCCTCAACGCCATAGCCTATCCATAACAGCAAAAAGTCATAGCCGCCGAGCGATATCAGATCGTAATGGCTTTCGTTATTGTTGAGCGAGCCGCGATACCACGGCATATCCTTGAAGCGGTCTCTGCCGAAATATTCCGAAAAATACGACGAATCGTGCAGGCTCTGACCTACGTCGTGGTTGCCGTTGACGATGCCGTAGGGGATTCCCTCGTCTTCAAGCTTTTTGTGAAGCTTTGACGCGGCTTCGAGCTGGGCTCTGATTTTGTCTGCGGGCGAGTATTCGTCGGCGACGTCGCCGGTATGGATCAGATATCCGGCCTCGCCTTTTTTATAAAGCTCGGCGTAATAGTCGAGAGCCGCTTCGTATTTGCAAAGCAGGTCGTCGAATCGTGTGTAATACTGCGTGTCAGTGATCCAGAGCATGGTGTCGCTTTGCGAGACCAGTCCGGTTTCTTCGTGCACGGTAACGGTGATACAGCCGTTTTCGTCAATATATTCGGGGGCGACGTTTTCAAGCCTGAAATATTCCGTGTCGCCGCTTGAAAGCTGTGCCAGAAGCTGTTTGCCGCCGTCGTCTGCCATGAGATAATAGAACATCTCGCCGTGCTCTTCGCTTGTGGCGGAAAGCTTCAGGATGATGCTTCCGCTTTCGGGCAATCTGATCTTTTGTCCGTGTTCATCGATATGGGATTCGACCTCGCTGACCTTGATGAGCGTGCCGCTTTCCGCAGATACGGAAGAGCCGAGCTGTACGTTCAGGTATTCGCCGCCGTTTGTCTGGGTGTATCTGAATTCGAGCGTCTTTACGGATGTGTTGCCGCATTCGTCGACAGCTACGGCGACAAGCGTGTGCCATTCGCCGTCTTTTTTGAAGTTTGCAATTGAAGAGGTCTTCAGCGGCTTGTTGTCGACGGTGACGGTAAGGGTATATTTGCCGTCGTCGGTCGCGCTTACGGCGAGTTCGTCGTCTGCGCCGAGTATGCCGCTCTTTTCGGGCGTTGTGATGATCTCCGGCGGGGTGTTATCAAAAATGACCTTGCGCGTAACGTCGCCGCTTTTAAGCCTGATCGTCAGCGTATGCTCGCCGTCGGCGTATTTCGTCGTGTCGACAGCGACGCTGAGCATACTGCCCGCCTTGTCGGCAAGGGCTTTCATGTCGCCCGAGTGCAGGTCGAAGATAAGCGTAAAGGAGATGGGCTTGTCGGGCGTAGTGCCGCCCATACCTGTTTCGGAGCTCCAGCCGTCGCCGACGGCAACCGAGTTTTGGTTTGACGATTCTTTTTCAGTGACGCCGGCTTTCCCGACGACAGGGTATTTGAGAACTATCTTTGAGGGGGCGAACTTTTCGCCGGTGGGAAGCGTGACGGAAAACGCCGAAAGGGACATGTCGTCGATGTTGTATTCGCCATAGACCTTGGTCGTGTCAAGCACCGACGTGCCGACAGAGGGCAGAAAATCAATGGCGAGCTCGTCGCCGGAAAGGTAGGCGCTGTCGACCTGAAAGCTGTTCTGACCGTTTGCGCTGACATTGCCGACGGGAGTGCCGTTTATCTGAAATTCGGAATTGTTGTAATCCACCTGTTCGGCTGTGCAGCTCAGGGTGAAGGATTGCAGCTTTTTGGGTGAAAGGCGGTTGCCGTCGAGAAGTATCTCAATATCATCGGCGGCGTCGCCGATAGAGTAAAGAGCTATTTCGGAATCGCCGCAAAGGCGGCTTCCGTCTTCGACGCTGATGCCAAAGCCTGCGGTGCTGTTTTCGGCGGCATATGCGGCAGGCACTGCCAGTCCGAGCAACAGCGCTATGGCGAAGCAAAGCGAAAGGATGCGGTTGGTTTTTTTCATAAGGTTGCCCTCCGTGATGATTTGCGGCGTTTTGCCGTTTATTTGTCAAGCCTGCTCTCGGCGGTCGGGAACAGCGCTTTGAAGGTAAAATGTTTTTCGAGCGTTTTGGTTACGGAACCGATCGTAAATCCGTTTAAAAGCGCGCAGACGGCAGTGCCGAGCCACACTCCTTTGAACACGCCGAAGCCAAAGAACACAAACGAAAGTATGATCGATACCACGCAGCTCGTGCAGTCGTAAAGAGTCTTGAATCTGTTGATGTTTACGCCGAATTTTGCCGATATCTCCTTGACGAAGAGCTCATACGCTTCAGGAGGTATGTAGGTGTGAAAAAGAAGCGATACGCCGATCGAGCAGCAGAGCATCCCGATGATGAAAAAAGGTATGCGTACTGCGGCGCTTTCGCAAGGTATGAACGAAATCAGAGCCAGGAAACCGTCTAACAGAAAGCCGTAAAGCACGGCGGTCGCGAACGAAAGCAGGTATGAAAGGCGAAAGCGGCGGAGTATGACCGCGGCGGCGATTATAAGCACGGCCTGCAAAGTGTATTCGGCCATGCCGAAGGTGAAAAACGGGGCGAATTCGCTCACCTTGAGGTGAATTATATAGGCCGGCGCCACCACCATGGAAACGCCGTAGTCGGCGGTCGTCATAAGCGCAGTGCCGAGGGTGAGAATGATCATTCCGAGAGCGTACGAAAGCTCTTTTGAAAAAACTTTTTTGTTGTCAGGCTGTGTCATGTAGTCCTCTTGCTGTAATGTATTTCCTTAATTATAATTCCGATTTCATGGATTGTCAAGTACACCGCATGGCTTTATCTTTGAGTAACGCATAAAACAGATTGCTTGCTGAGTGCAAAATAGAACTACGTGCAGACTTCGCGCAATCTGTCTATGAAATGCGGGCTACGCCCGATTTCTTGATTTATTGTACTCAGGGGCGAAAAACCCTGATGGCTTTTCCGGCAGATTGCTTGCTGAGTGCAAAATAGAACTACGTGCAGACTTCGCGCAATCTGTCTATGAAATGCGGGCTACGCCCGATTTCTTGATTTATTGTACTCAGGGGCGAAAAACCCTGATGGTTTTTCC
>CAZVSW010000032.1:0-3373 GCA_964630005.1 uncultured Ruminococcus sp.
GTGAAGCGATGATCGGCACAGATGTATCATACCCAAAAAAAGAGCACGATGACAATACTATTGACGACAATAACAATGTTGCTGACGCAATTCTTTTACGCATACAGAGCCTCGTAAACATACTTTTTATATCTTATCGTATAATATATCACATTTTTCTGCGTTTTTCAACAGTTTGATTTATCTTTGACAATTTAAGACGCACGAATTCACTTATTTCAAAAATAAGGGTCAATATACGTTAACCAAAGAGTAACGCACCCATTGATTTTGCCTCAAAAGATTGACACGTTGAAATTCAAATGATATAATTTGGTCGGAGATTTGATCGCGGGACGTAGTCGGGAAAGAACTCCACTTTTATCAATTTGTATACATTCAGCTTAAGCGTCGGTGCAACCAGCCTTTTGAACGGCGAAGAGCCGCTGTAATACTCTTTTTCAAACGCCTCTTTATACACCAACTCATGATCATACGTTTTAAACAGTCCGAGAGAATTCAATCTTTCACGATGTTCTTCATACTCAGCTCTGTCAAGGCATCTGCAAAGATCGGGACTGCGCGGAGCATCGCAAACCTCATAACCCATAAACTTTCCTCTCGGGCGTTCGAATTTCCAGTATTTTTCGTCGCCGTCATATTCAATGTAAAGACATTTTATGGGGACATTGAGTCTGACGCAGCGATCGATAAACCGCCTCATAAAAACCGGCGAATAGAAAGCCTCAGGCGTCATACCGTAGCTGCCGTCAGGGTTTTGGCAGATGACCCAATCGTAAAACTCCATTTGAAGAGCCTTTGCTTCTTCAGACCCTTCAAAATCGTCAAACGGAGTGTCCGAGTACGCCGAAAGTCCCTCGTACAAATATGTTTTCGGAAGATACGGCGAGATTCTGTCTACTCGCTGTAGCACGACGCCGACGGGAAGGAATTCTTTATCCATAATCGCATACTCCGCCAAGCTCTAATTTTCTGCGCACACGGCGGCAATAAGCTTCGCGCGGCGTGCAAGAGACGGAATCTCAGCATATTCGTCAGGTGTATGACAAAAATCCCCGGTCGTACCAAGACCGCATACGGTAGGAACGCCCGCAATCTGCGTATAAGCCGAATCAGACCCGCCGCCGCTTTCTGCCGAATGAAGTGTTTCGAGTCCGTATTTTTCACCGGTACTGCGCAGCAGTTCAAAAAGCGCCTCATTTTCAGCGGTGCGTATAAGCGGAGGACGGCGGCTGATGACTTCGACAGACGAAGAAGTACCGTCGACAAAACTGCGATTTGCAATATTTTTAACGTTTTCATATGCCATGTCCATCTCGTGCAGATCTCGGACACGGATATCCACGTTGAATTCGCAATATGAAGGTATAATATTATCGGCTTCGCCGCCTTTTATTACGGCGCAGTTATATGTTGTGCCGCCCTGCACGCTCATACCTTCCAGCACGATTATCTTGTGCGCGGCTTCGCGCACCGCACTCACTCCGTCAAAATACGCGATACCTGCGTGAGCCGCCTTGCCACGTATACACACCTTGAGCCTGAGTATACCCTTCCGGGCAACAAGCGCCTCGCCGCAAACGCCGACTTCGCAGTTGAATGCGCCGCAGAATCCGCGGGCATTGTCTTCGATAAAATCCGTGCCCTCTTTTCCCACAATGATATTGCTCATTTCTTCATCTGAGGTGAGGATAAGTCTTGCGTGTTTTTTGTATCCGTTTTCTGCCAGTGCTTTCATCGCAAGAAGCGCAACGGCTACGCCGCCTTTACAATCGATAACTCCCGGACCCGTCATGACATCGCCATTGATCTTCACCGGAGGAATGCCGAATTTACCTTTTTCGTGTACAGTATCCAGATGGGCCAGGAACACATATCCTTTTTCTGCACCTTCATTCAGCTCAACTCTAAGAAAATCGCCGGTCATATCAAACTTTTTCCGATGAACAGCAAACCCCTGAGAAGAGGCGAAGCCGCTTATCGTATCAGCCACACTGTCAAGCGCGGGTTTATCACCGGACTTGCTTTCGATGGAACATATTTTACTCCAAAAATCAATGTATTCCTCACAAAGTGAATCGACACATTCAAATATATTGTTTATATTCATAAAAACTCCTTCTGACGACGTGCATGGAAATATAACAGGATATGGATATTATACATCAAAAAGCGCTAAATGTAAAGAAGATATTGATGAGGTACATATAAAAAACAAAAAACACGTTAGCACGGAAAAGAAAAGGAGAATTTGTGAATAAAGAACTATCAATGAAATTCAGCGCATATATTGGACGCATCATAGCGGAGAAAGCTCCGTATATCGAATACGCCGGCGAAGATCTGAAAACTGCGCTCGCAGAATACGACGAGGAAGAAATCACCGCGCTGAAAAGATCAAAATACCTTGACAACGATTTCGAAAAATTTTTCGTCATACGCGAATTTTGCAACTCGACCGGAATAAGCGATGCGCCTGGTTGGTATTTGCGAAAGCTGTTCATGCTTTCAAAAAAGCTTGACGCCGAAGACTTCAGAAACGATCCGTACATTTCAAATATCAGCTTCAACGACACGAAAAAAGGCAACATTCTGTTAACCTACGCAGAATATGACCGAGGCGAGATATTCCAGTACGACATGCCCGAAATAACCGACGAAACTGTCGTTCCGAAGTTAGGCTTTTTCACGGAAAAAGTGCGTTTTCCCGCTATTTACGAGGGAAATATTCCGTGGGTAAGCGTTTGTCCGTCCGAGATGAATTCGATGTCTGAGCAGATAGAAAGAGCGCGTGGCCGCGTCCTGGTGCTCGGTCTCGGACTTGGATATTATGTATACATGATATCGGCAAAAAAATCGGTTGAAAGCATCACGATCGTAGAGCTTTCAAAAGACGTCATAGATGTTTTCACTTCATCCCTGCTCCAAAGCTTTCCGTATCCGGAAAAAATCACGATCGTTCACGCCGACGCCATTGAATACCTCAAAACGGTCAATGCCGACGACTTCGATTTCTGCTTTGCAGATATATGGGAAGGCGCGGTCGACGGTGCGGACTTTTATAAGCAGATCAAGCCGTACGAGCGCAAGCTCCCCGCCACGGAGTTCAGCTACTGGATAGAAAAGGAAATTACCGAATATCTGAATTCCTGACAAAAGCACCTATAAAAACAAATAATCCCCCACGGCTCACTGCGCATATAATGACAGTGAAAGGAGGGATTGCTTTGAACGAATTTACCCCCGCGCAAAGTCAGCGTACCGTCGACTTTTCTATCGGAGGATGTAATGACGTTGTGGAATTTGACGCAGGAAATATAACAATGCTATCCGACGGAAAGATCGTAAGCATTGATGTCACGCTGAAAAACGT
>CAZVSW010000032.1:3383-14924 GCA_964630005.1 uncultured Ruminococcus sp.
GCAGCCATGCTGTCCGAGCTCGACTGCACAGGCGCAGAACAGCGCAGAGGAATGCGCAGTATGACCGTGCCGGCGCATTCGAATGAAACGCCTACCGACATAGCGGTACACGGAATCCGCTTTGTCCTGCCGGATGACATTTCTCTTTCTTCCGGAACAACGCGCAGACTTCGCCTGCGTTTCATAAACCATTATATCGACAACGACATGAACTGCATTGATTTCACAGTCTGATGACCTCGCGGACCGTCAACCGTAAGGCGTCGACGGTAAAGCGCACATCAAAGCCCGCGAAGGCCATGCTGTAAACCCGTTCAGGGTCGTTTTGATATGCAGGGCGGGGGTCGTCAGCCAAACAGTCGATCGCCGCCCGTCTTTTTTCGTCAGGCAGCAGCGCCAACAGCTCTTCGGGAAACACGACCTCAAGCCGATGATCGGCATGTAAATCAGAATAGCTGCCGACGGCGTCGGAAATACAGTCGGAATAAGGTATGTAGGGTTTTATATCGTAAATAGGCGTCATGTCAAGCAGATCGACGCCGCTTACCAAAATTACGGTCCCCTCGTTTTCGGTCTCTTCAAGACCTTCAAAACGTACGCAGGACAAGCCCATGCTGTTGGGACGGAACGGCGAACGGCTTGCAAAAACGCCGACTCGCTTATTACCGCCGAGGCGCGGAGGTCGGACAGTCGGTGACCATTCCTCTCTGTGAGACTCGGAAAAATCAAATATCAGCCACAAGTGCGAAAATTCTTCAATTCCGCGAAGCGCTTTCGGATCGCGGTATTTGGGCACAAAAACTATTCTTCCGCCAAGCGAAGGTACTCTTCCGCTTTGGCGCGGTATTCCGAATTTTTCTTTAAAATCCGTGCGTATATATGCTATCGGTTCGATCGTCATGTCTATCACCCGAACGTATTATATCATATAGCGACAGAAAAAACAATGACAAATATAAGAGGACAGTAACTATGATCTTAAGAGCATACGCTCCCTCAGACTGCAAGGTCATCTCCGAGCTATTTTATGAAACCGTTCACTCGGTAAACATCCGCGATTATTCAAAAGAACAGATCGATGCATGGGCGGACGGAAATATTGATCTGAAAAAGTGGAACGAATCGTTTTTGACCCACTATACGATTATAGCAGAAGAAGACGGATCAATACTCGGCTTCGGTGATATAACACGCGACGGATATCTTGACCGTCTTTATGTGCACAAAGATTTTCAGCGAAAAGGAATTGCCTCAGCCATATGCACTGAACTCGAAAATCATATAAATTCCGGGAAGATTACCACCGCGGCATCGATTACAGCAAGACCGTTTTTCGAAAAGCGCGGATATATTACCGTAAGGGCACAGCTTGTGAAGCGACACGGTATATTTTTAAAAAACTTTGTTATGGAAAAGACATTATAAGAAAAAAGCAACCGACGTGTGACCGTCGGTTGCTGATTTTTATATATTTGCGAGATATTTGCCGCGAACAGCTTCGATCTGCATCAAAACCGATTCGGGCGATGTACCGCCGTATGAAGTGCGGCGATTCACGCAGTTTTCAAGCGAGATCGCGTCAAAAAGACCTTCGTCAAAGATGTCTGAATACGCCTTATATTCATCAAGTGTAAGCGTTTCAAGATTCTTGCCGCTTTTTTCGCAGTCGCCGACAATGCTTCCCACAAGCTTATATGCCGTACGGAAAGGTATGTTCTTGCCGACAAGGTAGTCGGCGAGATCGGTGGCGTTTATAAACCCGTCGGACGCGGCTTTACGCATTACATCGGCATTATATACCGCCGTCTCATACATAGGCGCGGCAACAGAAAGGCACTGCTTAAGAGTGTCAACAGCGTCAAAGACGCATTCTTTATCTTCCTGCATGTCCTTGTTATAGGCAAGCGGAAGCCCTTTGAGGGTTGTGAGAAGCGCCATAAGGTCGCCGTACACGCGTCCGGTCTTACCGCGGATAAGTTCCGCCATATCAGGGTTTTTCTTCTGAGGCATAATGCTCGACCCGGTAGTAAAGCTGTCGCTCAGCGTAACAAAGCGAAACTCCAGCGAAGACCAAAGCACGGTCTCTTCAGCAAGTCTCGAAAGATGCATCATTTCAATAGCGAAAGCAGAAAGATACTCAACGCAAAAATCCCTGTCAGACACACCGTCCATAGAATTCATGCAGGGAGAATCAAAGCCCGTCAGAGCCGACGTCATAAAGCGGTCGGTATCATAAGTAGTTCCTGCCAAAGCACAGCTTCCGAGCGGCGAAATGTTCAGTCTCTCAAGCGCGTCGTTCATACGATCGACATCGCGCGCAAACATGAACACATATGCCATCAGATGATGGCCAAGCACCGCAGGCTGAGCGCGCTGCAAATGCGTATACGACGGCATTATGGTAGCGCTGTGTTTCTCTGCCTGTTTGCAAAGGGTTGCCATAAGCTCCTTCGTGAGCGAAACGATATCGCTTATCTGATCTCTGAGCCAATAGCGAATGTCAAACGCGACCTGATCGTTGCGGCTTCTTGCCGTATGGAGTTTCTTGCCGACGTCTCCGATACGCTCGGTGAGGATCTTCTCGACGAACATATGGATATCTTCGCAGGAAAGATCAAATTCAAGCTTGCCGCTTTCAAGATCTTCGAGTATCTGCGCAAGCGAATCACGAATGGTTTCGGATTCCTGCCCGGTAATGATTCCTTTTTTACCAAGCATCTGCGCGTGTGCGATCGAACCGAGAATATCATGGCGGAAAAGGCGTTTATCAAAGCTTATCGACGAGTTGAAATCATCGGCACGGCTGTCGGTTGAACCGGTAAAACGCCCGGACCACATTTTTTCTCCGCTCATGATTTTTTGTTATGAACGGCAGCAGCCACTTTGAGAGGAAGACCGAAAAGCTTGATAAATCCGGCGGAATCTCTCTGATCATAGACATTGTCAGCATCAAAGGTGGCGATTTCGGGATCGTAGAGAGAGTAAGGCGAGGTTACGCCGGCGTTAATGATGTTGCCCTTATAAAGCTTAAGCTTAACGTCGCCGGTAACGGTCTGCTGAGTATTATCAACAAAAGCGGAAAGCGCTTCGCGCAGAGGAGTAAACCACTGACCGTAATATACGAGCTCAGCGAATTTCTGAGCGACCTGAGCCTTATAATGCTGGGTATCGCGGTCAAGGCAGATGGTTTCAAGAACCTTATGAGCGTGATAAAGGATCGTTCCGCCGGGAGTCTCGTAAACGCCTCTGGACTTCATGCCGACAAGACGGTTTTCAACAAGATCTGCAAGACCGATACCGTTCTCGCCGCCGAGCTTGTTGAGGATCTCGATGCACTCGACAGCGCCGACTTCCTTGCCGTCGATGGCGGTGGGAATGCCCTTTTCAAAATGAATAGTTACATAGGTGGGTTTATCGGGAGCCATTTCGGGCGAAACGCCGAGTTCGAGGAAGCCCTCTTTGTTATAAAGCGGCTCATTTGCCGGATCTTCAAGATCAAGTCCTTCGTGAGAAAGATGCCAAAGGTTTTTATCTTTGGAATAATTTGTTTCGCGGTTGATCTTAAGGGGAATATTATGCGCTTCAGCATAGTCGATCTCTTCATCGCGCGATTTGATAGACCATTCGCGCCACGGAGCGATTATTTTCATCTGAGGCGCAAAAGCCATGATGGAAAGTTCAAATCTTACCTGATCGTTGCCCTTGCCGGTGCAGCCGTGGCAGATCGCGTCTGCGCCTTCGGCGATCGCAATCTCTGCGATACGCTTAGCGATAACCGGACGTGCAAAGGAAGTACCGAGCAGATAATCGTCTTCATATACTGCTCCAGCTTTCATGGTCGGGAAAATATAATCCTCGACAAATTCCTTTTTAAGATCTTCTATATAAAGCTTTGAAGCACCGGTTTTTATTGCCTTTTCTTCAAGTCCGTCAAGCTCAGTTCCCTGTCCGACGTCGCCGGAAACGGCGATAACTTCACAGTTATTGTAATTTTCCTTGAGCCACGGAATAATGATAGAGGTATCAAGACCTCCGGAGTATGCGAGTACTACTTTTTTAATGTCTTTTTTATCCATAATCGATAACGCCTCCGATAGTGTATATATACACTTTTTATACAAACTATTATACCCCAAGCAAAGTTTTTTGTCAAGAGGGGTTTGAGATTAATAATGTTCAAACATACAATGCGCGCGCACTGCTTTTTTGTAGCAAATAGATCACACGGACACGCTGTATGCTTACTTGCGTCTGTTTTTTCTCATTATTATGACGATCACTGCCACTGCCACCGATACTGCCGCAAGCACACAGCCAATAACGATGCCCGCGATCGAAACAGAAGAAGAGCTTCCGGGCGATTCGCTGACAGAGCTTTCGGTTTCACCGGCAGATTCGGCGACAGATGCAGACCCGGAAGCATCAGCGCTTTCTTCGGCGCTGGCATCTGTGTTGTTTTCACCGTTTGTGATCGCAATCGCCGCATTTATATATTCCGCAAGCTTTGCTTTGGCGCTGTCGCTTGCTCCCGAATTTTCGATATCAAATGCAAGCTTTTCAAGAACCGCTTTGGCGTTATCCATATCGCTTGTGCCGAGTATGCTTTCAACCGCGTCAAACACCATGTCGATTTCGGGAATTCCAAGAGCGTTTTCGTCTTCCATCGCAATGTCATAGATGCCGTTAAGCATGACTTCGAGCTGTTTGTCAAGCTCGGATTTTTCTGTCTGAGCAGCTTCCGCTGCGCACACCTGCGTATTAAAACAGCTGTTGACGCCAACCATATAGTTCAGCGAAGCGAGCATCGCAACGGTCATTACGATCATAATTAATCTTTTCATAGTATTTCACCTTTCATTTTGAAATATTTTAAATGTGTTTTTATAATAATCTATATGTCCCTCGGCTTTAAGCCGCGAAAGCTCACGCGAAAGCGCCGAACGATCGATACAGAGGAAATCTGCCAAGGCGGCTCTGTCGAACGGTATGTTAAATGGCGCGTCGCTGTGCCCGCTGACGGAGTGAAGATAAAACATTATCTTTTCCCTGAGCGTACGGCAGGCAACACAGCTCAATCTGAAGTTAAGATCAAAGTATTTGTCGCTTATACATTTGATCAGGTTACGAAGCACTATCGCGTTCTCGCTGACGCCGATACGGGAGAAAAAAAGCTCAAACGGAACGAAAATGACGCTGCTTTCTTCGCGGGAAACGATCGTGACCGGAGCACCTCTGCTTCCCGAAACAGCAAGAACATCACCAAACACATCGCCTTCCGAAAGAATGGCCGCAACATCCCTGCTGCCGTCGATCAGGAAGCGAACACCTTCGAGACTTCCGTTTTCGACAATGCAGAAATCGGTAACCGACTCGCCCTCATGAAATATTATTTCCCCTTTTTGAAACTCCTTACGCCTCGCACCGCACGATTCAAGCAGCCTGTAGACCTGTGATTTTGTAAGTCCTTCAAACAATCTGCACTTATTAATATCCATACATTCCACTTTTCGTTGCATCGGCAACATATATTAATTCTATATTACACTATAATTGCCTCACAGTCAAGAAAAAAAGGAGATAAATATGAAAAAAATTATCGCACTCATCACAATGCTGGCAATGGCGCTTGCTCTTTTTGCCTGCGGCGGAAAGACCGAAGAAAAAGAAAGCATAAACATTGCCGGTCTGAAAGGTCCTACATCGATCGGTCTGGTCAAGATCATGAAGGACAACAAGGACGGCACTGCCGCCAATAAATATGAATTCACCATTGCCGGTTCTGCCGACGAAATAACGCCCAAACTCACAAAAGGCGAGCTTGATATGGCGGCGATACCCGCAAACCTTGCCTCCGTGCTTTACAATAACACCAACGGCGCCATCAAGGTGCTTGCGGTAAATACGCTCGGCGTGCTTTATATTGTTGAAAAAGGCGATTCGGTAAAAAATGTTGCAGATCTGAAAGGCAAGACCATCTACGCCACCGGTAAAGGTTCTACCCCGGAATATACGCTTCGTTATATCCTTACCAAAAACGGAATCGATCCCGACAAGGACGTCACCATTGAATGGCAGAGCGAGCCTACCGGAGTTGTCCCGCTTCTCAATTCCTCCGAAAACGGAATCGCAATGCTTCCTCAGCCGTATGTCACCATTGCGCAGACAAGCGTTGAAGGGCTGAATATCGCGCTCGATCTTAACGATGAATGGAATAAGATCGAAGGTAGCGGTATGCTTATTACCGGAGTGTTGGTCGCAAGAACAGAATTTGTTGAAAAGCATCCGGAAGCCGTTAAAAAGATGCTGGAAGAATATGCCGCTTCTGCAAGCTATGTCAACAGTAACATCGATGACGCAGCCGCTCTGGTTGAAGAATTTGACATTTTCAAAGCCGCCGTCGCCAAGAAAGCCATTCCTTACTGCAACATCAGCGTCATCACCGGAAGCGAAATGAGATCCTCACTCGAAGGATATCTGAAGGTACTCTTCGAACAAAATCCCAAAGCTGTCGGAGGCGCTATGCCCGACGACGCCTTCTATTATGACAAATAAAAAGCGAATATATCAAAACATCGCTTCGGCGCTGCTGGCTGTCATTGTATGGCATCTGGCGGCGCTGATGCTCGGCGAAAATATGCTGTTTGCCTCTCCTGCCGACGTGCTCATAAAGCTTCCGTCGCTTTGGCTTAGCAAACCGTTTTGGAGCTCCGTTTGGTTTTCCCTTTCCCGTATCGGAATCGGATTTCTGCTCGGAGCATTTTTGGGTTGTATACTTGCCGGAGCGTCAGTCGCTTTCAAATGGATAGAGATAATCTTACGACCTTATGTGGCGATGATAAAATCCGTACCCGTAGCGTCGTTCGTCATTCTCGCGCTCATTTGGCTGACGTCGTCGTCACTGCCGGTTCTCATCTCGTTTTTGATCGTATTCCCTGTCATTTATTCCAATGTCATGAAGGGGCTTCAGAGCACGGATAAAAAAATGCTGGAAATGGCAGACGTATTCGGCATCTCGCTTTGGAAACGCGTCATCTATATATATATTCCGCAAATAAAGCCGTATATCATCTCGGCTTCAAGTATTGCAATAGGGCTGGCGTGGAAATCAGGCGTAGCCGCCGAGATCATAGGCATACCCACCGGTTCTGTCGGAGAAGCGCTCTATTATTCAAAGGTATATCTGAACGTACCCGAGCTGTTTGCGTGGACTCTTTCGATTGTACTTTTGAGCATAACATGCGAAAAGCTCTTTGTATTGCTGTTGAAGTTTGTTTTCAGAAAGGCGGAAAAGCTGTGAACGCTATTGAAATAAAATGCCTCACCGTATCGTTTGACGGCATGACCGTATTAAACGGGTTTTCTCACACCTTCCATGCGGGGAGCAAAACATGTATAATGGGACCGTCCGGCTGCGGAAAGACAACGCTCATAAACGCAATGCTCGGCTTGTTAAAGCCCGAAAGCGGCGTAATAAACGGAATGCCCGATAAGATATCATGCGTTTTTCAAGAAGACAGACTCTGTGAAGAGTTTTCTGCATTCTCAAATGTCAGACTGACCGCCGCAAAACGTTTTTCCAAGCCGGAGATAGAAGAGCTTCTGACCTCGCTCGGCATAACCGAGTTTCAAAAAAGCGTCAATACCTTTTCCGGGGGTATGAAACGCCGTGTTGCGATTGCCCGTGCCATCGCCGCAGACAGCGACCTGATTTTACTCGACGAGGCGTTCAAAGGGCTTGACGATGCGGCAAAGATGAATGCGCAGAACGTTTTGATGCGCTATTCCGGCGAGAAGACCGTGATTTCAGTAACGCACGATGAAGATGAAGCAGACCGTCTCGGAGGAGAGATCATACGCTTATTTTGATATTGCAAATTGAACCGCGCTGTGGTATAATATTCGCAGAAAGCCTTGCAAGCAAGTATTTTTGCTTCATGGTATAATCATGTCGTAAGAAAACGAATACAGAGAGGATCGATATATATTTTATGAAAGCTGTAATAAGTGTAACAGGAAAAGACAATATCGGCATCATAGCCAAAGTAGCCGGGGAGTGCTCTCTCTACGACGCAAATATTCAGGATATTTCCCAGACCGTTCTTTCCGAATACTTCGCTATGATAATGCTTGTCGATATCACCAACCTCAATATCGGCTTCGGCGAATTTGCGGACAAGCTCAAAGCCCTTGGCGAAAGCAACGGACTTGCCGTTTCCGCAATGCACGAGGACATCTTTAATTCAATGCACAGAATATGAGGTGCGGAAATGCTTAATACCCATGATATTTTAGAAACAATAAGCATGATCCGCTCGGAGCATCTCGATATCCGTACCATCACCATGGGTATTTCCCTTCTCGATTGTGTGGATAGCGATCCGAAGGCCTGCTCTGAAAAAATCTATGAAAAGATCACACGCCGCGCCGAGCATCTCTGCAAGACCGGCGAAGATATTGAAAAAGAATACGGCATTCCGATAATCAACAAGCGCGTTTCGGTCACGCCGATAGCGCTTGTCGGAGGTACGTACCGCAAAGAAGACGACTTTATCTGCCTTGCCAAAGCGCTTGACAGAGCCGCCGCAACTCTTGGCATTAACTTTATCGGCGGCTATTCCGCGCTTGTGCAGAAAGGCATGACCCCTGCCGATATCGCGCTTATCAATTCCATTCCCGAAGCGCTTAACGCCACTCAGAGCGTTTGCTCTTCCATAAACGTCGCTTCAACAAAAGCGGGAATAAACATGGACGCTGTTGCGCTCATGGGAAAGATCATACGAAAAACCGCTGAGATCACCGCTGACCGCGACTCTATCGGTTGCGCAAAGCTGGTCGTATTCGCCAACGCTCCCGATGATAACCCGTTTATGGCGGGCGCCTTTCACGGCGTAGGCGAGGGCGACGCCGTCATCAATGTCGGCGTATCAGGTCCGGGCGTCGTGGGCGTCGCCGTGGCGGCAAACCCCAACGCCGATTTTACCGAGCTTGCTGAAATCATCAAAAAAACTGCCTTCAAGATCACCCGTGTAGGTCAGCTCGTTGCACGCGAAGCGGCAAAACGTCTCGATATTCCTTTCGGAATCATCGATCTGTCGCTTGCCCCCACTCCTGCAGTCGGAGACTCGGTCGCAAGGATTCTCGAAGGAATGGGTATCGAAGTCTGCGGCGGCTACGGTACTACCGCCGCGCTTGCACTGCTTAACGACGCAGTCAAAAAAGGCGGCGTCATGGCCTCTTCATCAGTAGGCGGGCTTTCGGGCGCTTTCATTCCCGTGTCTGAGGATGAAGGCATGATCGCGGCAGCAAAGAGCGGCGTGCTGAGGCTCGAAAAGCTCGAAGCCATGACTGCCGTATGCTCGGTAGGACTTGACATGATAGCCATTCCCGGCGATACGTCTGCCGACGTCATTTCTGGAATAATCGCCGACGAGATATCGATAGGCGTTGCAAACACCAAAACGACCGCAGTCAGAGTAATACCCGCGATCGGCAAAAAGGGCGGCGAAATGCTCACCTTCGGCGGACTTTTGGGCGAAGCGCCGATAATGAATATCAATCAGACTTCCCCTGCGGCGTTTATCGCGCGCGGCGGTCACATCCCAGCACCTATTCATTCGCTCAAAAACTGAAAAAGCAATATTAAACAGAGTAAAATACAGCTGTCGCAAGTGAGAATCTTCACTTGCGACAGCTCATATTTTTAATGAAATTTGTAGCAAAAGAGTGTTTTGCGGTGAGAAAAACGTAGTTTGTCCCCGTCTTAAAAGGCAAGGGGTCTCGAAGAGGAAAACGCAGTTTGCCACTGCTTAAAAGAATCAAAGTCTCGAAGCAATTGCGTCGAGGAAATCGCCGCTGTTGACAGAGCGCTTATTTTCAAGCGACGAAAGCAAATACAGATCCTTCGTCATGACGCCGCTCTCGATCGTGTCGATAACAGCCTTCTCAAGCCTGTCGGCAAACTGCATGAGCTCAGGAAGCTTATCAAGCTCGCCTCTCTTGCGAAGCGCGCCGCTCCACGCGAAGATAGTCGCTGTTGGGTTGGTCGAGGTCTGCTCGCCGCGAAGATGCGCGTAGTAGTGACGCTGTACCGTACCGTGAGCCGCCTCATATTCATAGATACCGTCAGGAGAGATGAGCACACTTGTCATCATGGCAAGACTGCCGAAGGCGGTAGCTACCATATCGCTCATAACGTCGCCGTCATAGTTCTTGCAGGCCCAGATAAAACCGCCGTCAGAACGTACGACACGGGCGACCGCGTCGTCGATAAGCGTATAGAAATACTCAATTCCCGCTTCTTCAAACCGAGCCTTATATTCGTTTTCGTATATTTCGGCAAAAATATCCTTAAAGGTATGGTCGTACTTTTTAGAGATGGTGTCCTTTGAAGAGAACCAAAGCGGGAGCTTCATATCAAGCGCACAGTTGAAGCATGCTCTTGCAAAGCTGCTGATAGAAGCCGCAGTGTTATGCATACCCTGAATGATTCCGTCACCCTTGAAAGAATGGATCAGCGTCTTTTCGATCACTTCCCCGTCCTTTTCCACGGTGATATACGCATTTGAGCCCGACGGCGTCTTGGCTTCAACAGCCTTATAAACGTCGCCGTACGCATGACGCGCGATAACGATGGGCTTTGTCCAGGTAGGGATATACGGAGTTATGCCTTTTACGATTATCGGAGAGCGGAAAACAGTTCCGTCAAGTATGGCGCGGATAGTACCGTTCGGAGACTTCCACATCTCTTTGAGGTTATATTCCTCAACTCTTGCTGCGTTGGGAGTGATAGTGGCGCACTTTACGGCAACACCGTACTTCTTTGCAGCGTTTGCCGAATCGACCGTGACCTTGTCGTCGGTATCGTTGCGGTTTTTGAGCCCAAGGTCATAATATTCGCTCTTCAGATCGATAAAAGGAGTAATAAGCTTGTTCTTTATCTGCTGCCAGAGCACTCTTGTCATTTCATCCCCATCCATCTCAACGATGGGGGTCGTCATTTTAATTTTACTCATTGCTGCTCCTTGTAAGATTAATAAGTCCGCCTGCGGCGAGCATTTTTTTCTGTCTTTCAGAGAAGCTGAACACAAGCTTCGCCGAAGTACCCTTTGTTATGTTTTTCATGACCGCAGATCCGAGATCAAGCGCTTTTTCAAGTCCTTCTATCTCGATCACGTCGCCTTCGTCAAAGCTGTCATAATCATCGGGATTTTCAAAGGTAAGCGGCAGAATACCGTTATTTATAAGGTTAGCACAGTGGATTCTTGCAAAGCTCTTTGCGATGACCGCTTTGATTCCGAGATACAACGGAACAAGAGCGGCGTGCTCACGCGAAGAGCCCTGACCGTAGTTTGCTCCGCCGATAATGACGCTTCCGCCAAGGTTCTTTGCTCTTTCCGAAAAGCTCTCGTCGCATACTGCGAAGCAGAATTTAGAAAGATAAGGAATATTTGAACGGTAAGGAAGAATCTTAGCGCCGGCAGGCATTATGTGGTCGGTGGTTATATTATCGCCTACCTTAAGAGAAACGGGAACGCGCAATGT
>CAZVSW010000033.1:0-14804 GCA_964630005.1 uncultured Ruminococcus sp.
TACGCGAGGTCACACAGGCGTATACGATGTTCATAAATAACGGCAGCGTCGCCAAGAGCAAGACCTTTTCCATGGTAAGGGACGCAAACGGTGCAATACTCATCGATAACCGCGACCACGAAGAGGTTCAGGCAATATCCGAACAGAATGCATATATCATGACTCAGATACTGAAATCAGTCATCTCTTCCCCGAACGGTACCGGTTTTTCGGCATTTTACACCTACCGTACCTTCGATAAAGCTGTAGAAGTAGCCGGAAAAACCGGTTCTACGAACGACGACCGCGACAGATATTTCGTGGGCTACACCCCTGATTACGCGGCCGCCGTCTGGTTCGGATATGACAGTAACAAGTCGCTTTCAAAAATGTCATATAACCCCGCGACGCGCCTCTGGATCGAGGTAATGAACCGTGTGTACGATAACCTCGCCGCCCAGAACAAGACTTACCAAAAGACCTTTGTCGAGCCTTACGGTATAGTCAAGGCCGAATACTGTACCCTTAGCGGCAGTTTAGCTACCGAAGCCTGCCGGCACGATATCGAGACATATCTCGGCGGCTCGTCAAAGGTTGCAGTAGGTTACTTCACAAACGACAACGCTCCGCGCGAATACTGCACCACGCACGTCATGGTAAAATGGGATAAAGCCACTCAGGCGATCTGTCTTGACGGCTGTGCCTGCCCGTCTGCATCGTTAGTCGACGTCGCGTTCCGCAAGATCGAGCCGCGTGTGTTCCGCACCAATCTTTATGTGGCAGACAGCCAATACACCTATATGGATCTTTCGCTCCTGCCGCGCGGCTATATCATGCCGACCTCACAAAACGTTCCCTATTTCTGGAACTACTATACGGACGAGACATGGCCCGGAAGAACCTACGGCGCAGGTCAACCATATAACCGCGTCTGTTCTGAGCATTATAACAAGCTCCCGGACGACATTTCCGACGTTTCTGACACAGAATCAGAACCGGAAGAATGAAATAAAGATAATAGCGCGCAGACAAAAGTGCGCGCTATTTTAAGAAAGGATCAAAACATGAAAAAATGGCTCACAGCGCTTCTTGCGGCGCTTATGCTGTTAAACCTCGCGGCGTGTCACAACACTCCGGACGATACCGACAGCAGTTCCCCTCCCGAAGAATCAGGCACGACCGAGATCCCCGACACCTCAGACGTCTCAGACGCTCAAAGCGAAAATCCGGACGTCAGTAAGGACAAGACCGACATGAATTACACTCTGATAAGCGTAGGAAAACCGTATACGAGCTCGCTGCCCTCAAACGCTTCCTACCAGGATCGCTACGGTCAACAGCTGACCGACGGCTTCAAAACAAAAGACAGCGGCGTATTTTATACCGATGCGCGCATGTGCGGCTATACCGGTACAAGCCGCTTTGTAATTGACCTCGGCGACGACGGAAAAAACATAAACGCGATCGCCGTACGCAGTCTCGACCTTTTTCAGGACGGCGTTCGCCGCGGCGGCAACGTGAGATTTCACGGCTCTGACGACGGTTCAAAATGGAAATTACTCGGTCGTACCTCGTTCCCGAGCACCGGCAACCAAACCGTAAGCACCGCCCGTCTTGAGCTTGACGAGCCTGTCGATTACCGCTATATCAAGGCAGAGGTTACTCTCGGCAGCGGCGCTGCGTTCTATTTTATAGATGAAATAGAAGTATATGCCGACGTTCCCGAAAAAACCGCGGTATCTACGCTTGAAGCTTCCTACAGATCGCAGGATTTTGAAAGCGGCATTTGGAAAGCGCTCTCGACCGGCGTCTCCGCAAGCCCGAAAACAAGCGTGAATGTCGCCAAAGGCGAAAAATACACCTTCGAAGACGTCAGGTTCGACAGCCGTACAACGGAAAACAAGGATACGCTTCTCACCGACGGAGCTAATACAACGCGTCTCTTCGGCGAAGACGTTTGGCTTGGGATCAGCGCCGCCAACACGTCCTCCGTCACGCTGGCGCTTCCGGAATCAAGAAACGACCTCTATGCCTTCAAGGTCTATGCCTTAAACGGCGCGCCGAGCGTAAAGTTTGCCGATTATATCGACGTGTACGTATCGGAAAATAAAAAAGAGTTTACCAAAATTGGCAGGATGTACGCGCCGATGAGCGGCAGTAACCATACATATTCACTGCTGCTGCCCGAATATATAAAGGCAAGATATATTAGATTCGAATTTCCCGAAGGCGATGCGGATGCTAATTACTGGATCGAAGAGATAGAGGTCTTCGCAGGTCTCGGCGAAGACAGCGTCAGCGGCGAAAAGTTCCCCGATTTCAATATAGATTCGCCCGCCGAGGACGTTTTCTGGTCAAGCACCGATAAAGATTATAACGAAAAGCAAAACCTCCTGCTCGGACTTTCTCAGAATATCGCTTCGACCGACTACCGCGACGCTGTAACTCACGTCAAGGAGACCGATTCCGACACAACGGTCCTTACCGACGGCAAGCTTGCAAGCACTACATATTGCTATAACGGCGAATATTTCTATACCGGAGGCGGCGCTGCGCTTGAATTCTTCTATGATTTAGGCGCGATCTCCACCGTTCAGGAGTTCCATATCAGCTATCTCGAACATGTTGAATACGGCATACACAACCCGCGTTGGGTAACTGTGTTCCTCTCCGACGACGCGCAAAGCTGGTATCCCGTTGCGGACTACACCGGTTCAGACTACACCGCCGCAACTCCTCCCACACGCAAGACGCTCGACTGGGTTCTCGATATCCCCTATGCCGCAAGATACGTACGTTTCCGCGTTGAATCAGCCTTCTTCTTTGCCGACGAGTTCGAGGTCATCGGCACAAAAGCTGTCGGCTCTTCTGCCATAAGAATCACAGAAAGCGGCATCACCCCCGTAATATATTACACTGACGACGACCTGAAGCAATTCGCTTCCACGGAAAATACGCCCGTAAAGTCAAAAGATATCATTCTTGTCTATGGTAATCACGGCGACGAAGACACGCTGCTCCCGATGGTTGCATACCTTGACGAAGACGGAAATATCAAGGACACCTTTATGGACGGCTTCCTCTACTGCATGACCGGCGTATTCCCCTCCGGACTGCTGGGACATCAACCCAACACCAAAGCCGAATGGGAATATCTCTATGACATGACCTTCAACGGAAGCGGCGGTCTGAACGCGCTTGAAAAGGCGGTCGAAAAGGTCAAGACCGCGCTTAATAAGCCCGATTACCGTGTCAAGGTCTATTTCTCGATCATCAACGTAGCCGAAAGCGTCACCGACTTCGGCGACGTCGACGGCGACGGAGCGACCGAATCGCTCGCAACGCCCGAAGGACGCAAAAAAGTTATTGACTGGTATGTAAAGATCTGCCGTGACGAATTCAATTCACGCGGTTATAAAAACCTTGAGATCGGCGGCTTCTATTGGCTGCACGAGGCGATAACCTGGGAACACGACGACAGCAATATCGTCAAAGAGGTCTCGGACTATATCCACGACAACGGCGAGATACTGCTCTGGATTCCTTACTACAACGCAAACCGCTATTTTCTCACCTATGAGCTCGGCTTTGATCTTATCTGTATGCAGCCGAACATAATGTTCACCGACACAAAGCCGATCACCGACATTGAGCATACCGCTCTGACCGGTCGGAGAAGAAAGATGTGCGTGGAAATAGAGCATTCGTATCAGGCATTCTCCGACCCCAAATACGTCAAAAAGTACATGGCTTATCTGTACTACGGCGCGATAACCGGCTATATGAAGGACGCCGTGCATATCTATTACGATGACCTTTCAAACTTCACGTCTTTGGCGCTTTCCGACGATCCTCTTTGCAGAATGCAGTACGATGCGACATACGAATTCGTACGCGGAACGCTGAACGTCATACCCGAAGCAAAGGCTGACGTCAACGTAAGCGGAAAAGCTGACACGATGTTAAGCGCAACGCTTTATAAAGAGGGCGAATACGCCAACTATACTCTCGCATCGTCGCCCTCGCACGGTACGGTCGTCCTTTCGGAAAGCGGAGATTTCCTCTACTTCCCCGACCACGGCTATACCGGCAGTGACAGCTTCACATACACCTATAATAACTACCTGGGCGAATCCGAGCCTTACACCGTTATTATCACGATCAAGTAAGTCATAAAATTAAGATTCCGCAGCAGGCTTCTGCCTGCTACGGAATTTACAAGGGAAAATATCATGAAATATTCGATAAACTTTGACAGTACGGAAATTCAGGACGAACGCAGAGCGGCACTTATTAAAAGCGCCGGATTTGACAATGTGTTTATCTGGTGGAGCAGAAAAGACGGGCTGAATCAGCGCCGTGTTGATGTCGTCAGAAACGCCGGTCTTGAGATCGAGACCGCTCATACCGATTTTTGGGGTATAAACGATATCTGGCGCGACAACCTCGAAGGTGAAGAGCATTTCAATTATTACATGAAGACGATTTCAGAGGCCAAGGAAGCCCAAATACCGGTGCTCATCATTCATCTGTCCAGCGGCAATACCCCGCCGCCTGTCGGCGAGCTTGGCATGGAGCGCTATCACAGAATGATCGCCGCCGCCGAAGATAACGGCGTTATCCTGGCGTTTGAAAACCTCAGGATCGTTTCATATCTCGATGCGATGCTTTCCTCAACAAACTCTCCGAACGCGAAATTCTGTTTTGATATAGGTCACGAAAACATCTATAACGGCGGAAAAGGCGTTTTGGAAAAATACGAAGACCGCCTTGCCGCCTTACATATCCACGACAATCACGGAACAAGCGACGAGCATCTGCTCCCGTTTGACGGCGGCATCGACTGGAACACAGCCGCCTCGCGCCTGAGACCCCATTTGGATAGGCTGAACTTCACGATCGAAGCCTATGCGGCCGACAAATACGACCCCGAATCATTCTATACACTTGCAATGGAACGGGCCAAAAAAGTAATACTGTAACGAAGAAAAACAGTCTGAGTCAAATGCTTTTAGCGCTTAACTCAGACTGTTTTTTATTATATTTATTCGGTAACTTCGACCAAACGAAGCACCACTACATTCAGATGGGTATAACCTTCAGTATTGTTATACTCAAGCATTGTTTTGTGTGCCGCTGTGCCTTCGACAACATAGTATGTGCAACCGATGGGCAACCACATCGGCTCGCTGCAAAATCCGTCGGGAAGACGCAGCTTTTTCAATGACGTGCAACTTGATATTGCTCCTCGCGGCAGACTTGTAAGACCTATCGGAAGCTCAAGCTCTTCGAGCGCGTCGCAGTCACCGAAGCAATCCAAATCAATTTTTGTATCCGTACCCAAAAAGACAACTTTTTTGAGCTTCTTATTTGATTGGAACGTTCCCCAGGAAAGCAAATGGATATTAGCGGGGATCGTCAACTCCTCAATGTTTGTACCTGTAACAGGAGCAAGATATTTTATGCCAATTGAAAGTTCCAGCTCTTCAACAGATGTACAGCCGCAAAAGCCATGGCTGCACCAAAGCTCTTCGGAAAAACCGATTCTGTCGATATCGCCCCTGACTCCAACAAAGCGGAATCCGTTTTCAAGCTTGATCCCTTTGATAAAGTCGCACCCTTCAAACGCATCAGGGTAAATTCCCACAACAGTTCCCGGCCCGCGCAAATAATTCGGCACAATAATATACGGGTCACTTCCGTTATATTTTTCGATAAATTTTTGACCGTATTCGTCTTCAACGACTGTATAGTCAAAATCATTTTTCACATATTCATGCTGTTCTTTGTCCTCGGTCTTGCTGTTTTCTTCTATCGCACTGCTTTCGCCATCAGAGACAATCGCGGTCGGTTCAGACACTGCGGAAACATCTTTTGAAACATCTTCATCTGTTTTTTGGCAGGAAGGGAGCAGCGCGATAAGCGCTGTTGCTATTAAAATTAAAACTGATTTTTTCATAATAACCAACTTTCTACGCCTGAAATAGCGTCGCCGAATTGCAAATCACGTCTTTTTCGATACCAACAATAGCATATAACATAAATAATGTTTTGTCAATATATTTTTTGAAAAACATCTGATTTATTTCACGATACCGCATAAAAAGCTCCCTGCGGCGAGCTCCGCGAGCTCTCGCGCCGAAGTTGTGCGACAAGCGCGAGAAAAAAATACGGAGGAAAATGCATTTCCCCCGTATTAAAAACTTAGCTGTTTATCATCGATATTCCGGGGATGGTCTCCTCCAGAACGTCGAGCACGATTCTTACGGTATCGAGCGAAGTAAAGATCGTCACACCGTTCTGAACTGCGCAGCGTCTGATCGCAACGCCGTCTTCATAGTGAACGCCGGAAAGTATCGCTCTTGTGTTGATGATATAGCTGACATAGCCGGCACGTATGGAATCGAGAATCTCCTCGCTTCCCTCGCTGAGCTTGCCGCGGACACGTGTGCGGATGCCGTGCTGCTTAAGGAAAGTAGCCGTTCCGATCGTAGCTTCAATATTGAAGCCTAGGCGATAGAAGCGCCTTACAAGCGGCAGTGCCTCTTCCTTGTCCTCATCTGCAAGGGTTACGATAACCGTACCGTAATCCTTCATTTTTATGCCGGACGCCTGAAGCGCCTTATAAAGCGCACGGTTCAGGCGGTTATCATAACCAATGGCTTCGCCGGTCGACTTCATTTCCGGCGAAAGATATGCATCCATACCGGTCAGCTTTTCAAATGAGAACGCCGGAGCTTTGACATACCAACGCTCGCGCTCGGCAGGGATCATTTCGGTAATGCCCTGCTCCGCAAGGGAAACTCCAAGCATAGCCTTTGTAGCAATGTTGACCAGATTGCGGTCTGTCGATTTGGAAAGGAACGGAACGCTTCTCGAAGCTCTTGGATTGACTTCGATAACATATACGTTATCATGCGCATCCACGATAAACTGGATGTTGAACAGACCCACTATGCCGATACCGAGACCAAGCTTGGTAGTATAATCGGCAACTGTATCTTTAACCTTCTGTGAAATGGAAAACGGAGGATAAACGCTGGTACTGTCGCCCGAATGTACGCCGGTACGCTCAACAAGTTCCATTATACCGGGGATGAACACCTGCTTGCCGTCGCAGATGGCGTCGACTTCGACTTCCTTACCCATCAGGTATTTATCGATAAGAACAGGCTTATCCTCATCGACCTCAACGGCATTTTTAAGATATTTTCTGAGCATCGCCTCGATTGCGACGATCTCCATTGCCGATACGTTCAGCCACGACAACGCCGTTTTCAATATTGGTAACTGCCTCGCCCTGAGGGTTCGGGATGCCGAGCGATTTGATGACCGCATCAAATGCATCGCGGTTTTCCGCCTTTTCGATAGCGTCGCAGTCAGTACCGATTATCTTCACGCCGCGCTTTGCCAGCGGTTCGGCGAGATTGACGGCAGTCTGTCCGCCGAGCGTTGCGATGACGCCTTCGGGTTTTTCAAGATGTATGATATTCATAACATCCTCGACCGTGAGCGGCTCGAAATAGAGCTTATCCGCTGTTGTATAGTCTGTGGAAACGGTTTCGGGGTTGTTATTTATAACGATAGCTTCATAGCCGAGCTTTTGAATGGTGTGAACGGCATGAACGGTAGAATAGTCGAACTCGACGCCCTGACCGATACGTATAGGACCTGAGCCGAGTACGATGATCTTCTTTTTATCGGAAACGATCGATTCGTTTTCGGCGGCATATGTCGAGTAGAAATACGGGACATAGCTGTCAAACTCGCTGGCGCATGTATCGATCATCTTATAGACCGGGAACACATTCTCCTTACAGCGCATAGCATAAATGCTGTCTTCGGTAGTGTTCCAAAGCTCGGCGAGATAGGAATCGGAAAAGCCCATTCTCTTTGCTTCGGAAAGATATTCAAACGAATTCGGATTTTGCTCAAGCTCTTTTTCAAAATCAACTATCTTCTGAATCTTATCAAGGAAGAACATGTCGATCTGAGTGATATCGCATATTCTTGCGGCGTCAACGCCCATCCACATGAGCTGTGAAATGGCGTATATACGGTCGTCCGTGCCCTCTTTGATATAGTCGAGCAGTTCGTCTATGGTCATATGCTCGGAATCGAACTTCGCCATATGGATATGATTCTTGCTGTCTTCAAGCGAGCGGATCGCTTTAAGAAGGCTTTCCTCAAAGCTGCGTCCGACGCTCATGACCTCGCCGGTAGCCTTCATCTGAGTAGAAAGCGAGTTTAAAGCGGCGGGGAACTTGTCAAACGGGAAGCGCGGCATTTTTGTAACGACATAGTCAAGCGCCGGCTCGAAGCAGGCGGGAGTGTTTGCAAGCTGAATCTCGTGAAGGTTCATGCCGACAGCGATCTTTGCAGAAACGCGCGCGATAGGATATCCGCTTGCCTTTGAAGCGAGCGCCGACGAGCGGGACACTCTGGGGTTGACCTCGATAACATAATAGCGGAAAGAATGCGGATCAAGCGCGAACTGTACGTTACAGCCGCCCTTTACGCCAAGTGCACGGATGATCTTGAGCGCACTGTCGCGGAGCATCTGATACTCTTTGTTGGTAAGTGTCTGGCTGGGCGCGACAACGATGGAGTCGCCGGTATGGATGCCGACCGGATCGAGGTTTTCCATGTTACAAACAGTAATAGCGGTGTCGTTTGCGTCGCGCATAACTTCATATTCGATCTCTTTATAGCCCTTGATGCTCTTTTCGATCAGCACCTGATGCACAGGAGAAAGCGCAAGCGCATTCTTCATCATAACGCGCAGCTCTTCGGGGTTGCCGGCAAAGCCGCCGCCCGTTCCGCCAAGCGTGAACGCAGGACGCAGTATGACCGGATATCCGATCTTTTCAGCGGCTTCAACAGCCTCTTCGATGCTGTATGTGATCTGCGAAGGTACGACCGGTTCGCCGATACGCTGGCAGAGCTCTTTAAAAAGCTCGCGGTCCTCTGCGCATTCAATGCTTGATGCGTCTGTGCCAAGCAGCTCGATCTCGCATTCGTCAAGAACGCCCTTTTTAGCAAGCTGCATTGCAAGGTTAAGTCCGGTCTGACCTCCGATGCCGGGAACGATCGCGTCGGGACGTTCAAAGCGGCATATACGCGCAAGGTATTCGAGCGTAAGCGGTTCCATATAGACTTTATCGGCAATGGAGGTATCGGTCATTATGGTTGCAGGATTTGAGTTGGCGAGTATGACCTCATAGCCCTCTTCCTTGAGAGCGAGGCACGCCTGTGTGCCTGCATAGTCAAATTCGGCGGCCTGACCGATTACGATCGGGCCTGAGCCGATCACCAGTACTTTTTTTATATCAGTTCTCTTTGGCACAGTCCTTTGCCTCCTTCATATTCTTAACAAATTGCTCAAACAGATATGTGCTGTCCTGAGGTCCGGGAGCGCTTTCGGGGTGGTACTGAACGCTGAACACCCTGTCCGCTTCGCATTTAACGCCTTCTACGGTTCTGTCAAGCAGGTTCATGTGAGTTATTTCAAGACCCGTGCCCGAAATGCTTTCGGGCTTGACAGCGTAGCTGTGGTTTTGAGAGGTTATCTCGATCTTGCCGCTTTGCAGGTTCATGACGGGATGGTTGCCGCCTCTGTGACCGAATTTAAGTTTGTATGTACTGCCGCCGTATGCAAGCGAGATGATCTGATGTCCGAGGCAGATACCGAAGATCGGGTACTTACCTCTGAGCTTTTTGACGGTTTCAATAACCGCAACAGCGTCCTCTGGGTCGCCGGGACCGTTTGAAAGGAACACGCCGTCCGGCTTCATAAACTCGATCTCCTCAGCGGTAGTGTTATAAGGCACTATCGTTACGTTACAGCCAAAACGGTTGAGGCTTCTGACGATATTGAGTTTCATTCCGCAGTCGACAGCCACGACATTGAACATGGGGTTTGAGGTGCGTGAATACCAGCGCTTGTGACAGCTGACTCTTTTTACCGCGTCGTGAGGAACGGGAGTGTTTCTGATGATCTCCTTTGCCTCCTGCACAGAGACATCGGGCGACGTGATAAGCGCTCTGCGCGAGCCGAAATCACGGATGCTGCGGTTAAGCTTTCTGGTATCGACTCCGTAAATTCCGGGAATGCCGTTTTCTTCCAGATATTCCGAAAGGGTTTTGGTATATCTGAAATTCGAAGGCATATCGTTATAATCATAGACGATCATGCCTCCGATGCTTGGATTCTTACATTCCGAGTCGTCGTCCGTTATGCCGTAATTTCCTATCAGAGGGTAGGTCATAACCACCATCTGATCGGTGTAAGACGGATCGGAGACGATTTCCTGATATCCCACCATTGACGTGTTGAACACGATCTCGCATACCCTGTCAACGCCGCTTCCGAAAGCATAGCCATAATACTCGCTTCCGTCTTCCAAAACTATTTTACGATTCACCGTTTTCATATGCACCATCCTGACTGTATTTTATGACGGGGACAACACTCCGCGTTTTCCCCGTTTGCCCTCTTTCCTGTCGCGCTCATCGCACACCCTCGGCGCGAGGGCTCGCAGAGCTCGCCTTAAGGAGTTTTTTTCACGAGCGGATCGCGAAAAAAACGATTTTATTATATAAATTAAAATTGTTGGTCTTGTTTGAAACTCTTACGCTTTTTTCGTGAAAAAAGCGTAGCAAAAAAGCTTACCGATGTCTAACAACGGAATTGATACGATAATCTCACATCCAAAACATATCGTTTTCCCATTATATCACAAATCACACACCGAGTAAAGCTTTTTTTAGAAATAGAAAATAATTTCGCGCCGCAGGCACACCTCTTAAAGAAAGAGGGGTTCGGGGAGAAAACGCGACTGCGTTGTCTCCGCCGTATCCCCGAAAGGGGGCTAACGGGGGAAAACACGGAGTGTTGTCCCCCGTTAAACTAAATTTTAATATATTCGTCTCTCTCAGCACCGACCGAAACATATTTTATCGGGCAGCCGACCGCCTTTTCTATATAGCTTATATAGCTCTTGGCCGCGTCGGGAAGCTCGTCGTAAGTGCGGCATTTTGAAACGTCTCCGAAACCGGGAAGGTATTCGATCACGGGCTTGGCTCTGACCAGTCTGTCCCCGGTCGGGAACGACTCGGTACGCACGCCGTCGACCTCATATGCGACGCAGACCGGTATTTTTTCCATATACGCCAAGACGTCCATCTTGGTGAGTGCGATATAATCCGCGCCCTGAACCCTTACGCCGTATCTTGATGCGGGCACATCGAACGGGCCGACGCGTCTCGGTCTTCCGGTTGCGGCGCCGTATTCTCCGCCGGCGGCGCGAAGCTTTTCGGCTTCCTCGCCGAACATCTCGGCAGTAAACGGACCTTCGCCGACACAAGTTGAATAAGCCTTCATGATGCCGATCGAGTTATCGAGTCTGAGTCCCGGAACTCCGGCGCCTATCGGAGCGTATGACGCAAGCGTTGTCGACGACGAGGTATAGGGATAAATTCCGAAATCGATATCCCTGAGTGCGCCGAGCTGTGCTTCGAACATGATATTTTTGCCTTCGCGGGCTGCGTTTTCGAGATACGCCGACACATCCGTCACATACGGAGCGATAATGCTGCCGTATTTTTTAAGCCATTCCATTATTTCATCAACATCGATGGGATCGTGTCCGTATCCGGTAACGGTAATGTTCTTCCACTCCACGATATCGCAAAGCTTTTCATAAAGCTCGTCCATATGAAGGAGGGATTCCATACGTATACCCTTTTTCATATACTTATCAGCATATACGGGCGCGATGCCTCTTCGCGTTGAACCGAACTTTTTGTCGGCAAGGCGTTCTTCCTCCATTATATCCTGCATTTTGTGATAAGGCAAGCAAATAATTGCTTTTTCACTAATTTTTAAATTTTGCGGTGTAATCCTGATTCCTTTATCGGTAAGTTTGGTTATTTCGCCGACTAAATGCTCAAGATCGACCACCATGCCGTTACCCATAACGTTGACTGTCGTCTCTCTGAGTACGCCTGACGGCAACAGATTGAGGATAAATTTGCCTTTTTCATTTATAACGGTATGACCGGCGTTATTGCCGCCCTGATAGCGGCAGATGATATCATAATCGGATGAAAGCAGGTCAACCATGCGTCCCTTGCCCTCGTCGCCCCAGTTAATACCTACGATTGCTGTAAGCATATTTTTATACCTTCTTTTTATATTATAGTGTTTTTGTTTTCCGAAAGCTTTCCTTCGAAGCGATATTTTACGTTACTTCCCGGTACAAACGTCGGATACCTGCCGCTGAAGCAGGCAGTACAGCATTTATCACAGCCGATGAGGTTCTTAAGCTCCTCTTCGGGAAGATATCCCAAGCTGTCTGCGCCGATGATCTCCGCAATTTCGGGTATCGTATGGTGGCAGGCGATGAGATTCTCGCGCGAATCGATATCCGTACCGTAATAGCACGGGTTAGTAAACGGCGGCGATGATACGCGCATATGCACCTCGCGTGCGCCCGCCTCGCGCAGAAGATTAACTATCTGGCGGCTGGTCGTGCCGCGTACTATGGAATCGTCGATAAGAACGACGCGCTTGCCCTTTACCGTCTCGCTGATAGCGTTGAGCTTGATCTTTACCTGATCAACACGGTGGCCCTGCCCCGGCGAGATAAATGTGCGCCCGATGTATTTATTTTTGATAAAGCCAATGCCGTAAGGAAGACCTGCCTCCTCAGCATAGCCGAGCGCGGCGTCAAGCCCCGAATCGGGCACGCCGATAACGATGTCGGCGTCAACAGGATGACGCTTTGCAAGTATTCTGCCCGCAGCTTTCCGGGCCGCGTGAACAGACACGCCGTCTACGACCGAATCGGGTCTTGCAAAATATATATATTCAAAAATGCATATCTTTTTGTCCCTTGCGCCGCAATGACGTCGGTCCGAAATGACTCCGCTGTCGTCAAATGTAACTATCTCACCGGGGAGTATATCGCGCTCGAAATGCGCTCCGACTGCCGTTAACGCACAGCTTTCCGACGCGACAACATATGTGCCGTCGTCTGTTTTGCCGTAGCAGAGCGGGCGGAAGCCGTGAGGGTCGCGAACGGCGATAAGCTTTGTCGCCGACATGAGCACCAGCGAATAAGCCCCCTCAAGACGGTTGATCGCCGCGCTGACAGCCTCTTCGATGGAAGAGGTTCTGAGCCGCTCCTGAGTGACGATATATGCGATTATTTCGGTGTCGCTGGTGGTGTGAAATATCGCGCCGCCGAGTTCGAGACCGCAGCGCAGCTCATATGCGTTGGTAAGATTTCCGTTATGAGCGATAGCGAGCTTGCCTTTATGGTGGTTTACTTCAATAGGCTGGCAGTTGGCGCGGTCATTTCCGCCGGTCGTACCGTAGCGGACATGTCCTATAGCCATCTTGCCGTGCGGAAGCTTGCTGAGCGCATCCGCAGACAGCACATCTCCGACAAGCCCCAGATCCTTATAAGAACGAAATACGCCGTCGTCGTTTACCGAGATGCCGCAAGCCTCCTGACCGCGGTGCTGCAAGGCATAAAGTCCATAATATACTGTACCTGCGACATTCTGCACGTCTTTGGCGCGCAGTCCGAAAACGCCGCACTCTTCATGTATTGTATTAAACATAGTTTTTAACGCTTCTTCGAAAATTCGAGCGACGCTTTTACAAAGCCCGCAAACAGCGGATGCGCTCTGTTGGGGCGGGATTTAAATTCGGGATGATACTGAACGCCCACATAAAACGGACGGTCTGTGATCTCTACCGTCTCAACGAGCCTGCCGTCAGGCGACATGCCCGAAAGCGTAAGCCCTGCTTTGGTAAGCGCTTCGCGATAGTCGTTATTGAACTCATAGCGGTGGCGGTGGCGCTCTTTTATCTCGGTTTCGCCGTAACAGCGCTCCATTGTCGTGCCGCTTTGAATCACGCAGGGGTACGAGCCGAGTCTGAGCGTGCCGCCCTTGTCGATCTCATTGCTTTGACCGGGCATGAAATCGATGACCTTGTTTGCGCATTTTTCATTGAACTCGCCCGAATCGGCGTCCTTTATCCCCGCGACATTGCGCGCGTATTCAATCACGGCGATCTGCATTCCGAGGCATATGCCAAAATAAGGCAGACCGTTTTCACGCGCATAACGCGCCGCCAGCACCATTCCGTCAATACCTCTGCCGCCGAAGCCGCCGGGCACGATGATGCCGTCAAGACCGCAAAGCTTTTCGCAGTAATTTTCCGGGTTAAGCCCTTCGGAATCGATCCATTTGATGTTTATGTGCGCGCGGATGGTATATCCTGCGTGTCTGAGCGCTTCTGCAACTGAGAGATATGCATCGTGAAGCTGTACGTATTTACCGACCAGACCGATACTTACTTCGTTGCCGTCGCCGACAGATTTTACCGTTTCGACCATGCGCTCCCACTCGCCAAGCTCAGGCGGCGGCGCATCGATACCGAGCTCGCGGCAGGCTATGGACGAGAAATTCGATTTTTCAAGCATAAGCGGCGCTTCGTAGAGGCAGGGCAGAGTTATATTTTCAATAACGCAGTCGGGTTTTACGTTGCAGAACATGGAGATCTTTTTGAAAATAGACTCTTCCAGCGGTTCGTCACAGCGCAGTACGATAATATTGGGGTTGATACCCATGCCCTGAAGCTCCTTGACCGAATGCTGTGTGGGCTTTGATTTATGTTCGTCAGATCCGCGCAAAAAAGGCACCAGGGTGACGTGAATAAAGAGGCTGTTTTCCCGTCCGACTTCGAGAGATATCTGCCGGACAGCCTCAAGAAAGGGTTGCGATTCTATATCACCTATGGTGCCGCCGAT
>CAZVSW010000034.1:0-14748 GCA_964630005.1 uncultured Ruminococcus sp.
AAAGGTCGCAGGTATCAACTTCACGAGACTCCCCGATGAAGATTTCGACAGCGTACTCGGCGAATCCACCGGCGCAGGCGTTATCTTCGGTGCAACAGGCGGCGTTATGGAGGCTGCTCTCCGTACCGTTTATGAGGTCGTCACTAAGAAGGAACTCAAGGATGTTGAGTTCACTGCTGTACGCGGACTTGACGGCGTCAAGGAAGCTGAAGTCGATCTTGACGGCAAAAAGGTTCGTGTTGCAGTTGCACACGGTACTGCAAACGCTAAGAAGCTTCTCACCGCAATCAAAAACGGCGAAAAGAGCTATGAGTTTATCGAAGTTATGTGCTGCCCCGGCGGTTGCGTAACAGGCGGCGGTCAGCCTATTGTAAACGCTACCGACCTTTCCTATGACGATCCCAAGGTTCTCCGTGCAAAGGCGCTTTATTCCGAGGATCAGGGCAAGGCAAAGAGAAAGAGCCACGAAAACGAGGAGCTCAAGAAGCTTTATGATGAGTACCTCGGCGAGCCCAACAGCCACAAGGCTCATGAGCTTCTTCACACTCATTATACTCCCAGACCCAAGTATACAAAATAATACTGGCTTTAACCGGTCTGCGCCGCATGGCGTAAATTAATTGACGTCGCTGACTTCAGACGATTTTAAGCCTCTAAAAGATGGTGTAGGCGACGGAAACTATAGCTTTCTGTCGCCTTTCGCTTTTTGTTACATAAATCGGAGTTTTTTATGAAAAAGTTTTTAATTACAGTATTGATGTTTGCGATGCTTTTCGCCGCTGTTTCCTGCAATAACATCGACGAACCGTCAAACACATCAGATGAAAATTCAATGAGCAGCGTACATCCTACCAACGCTTCGAAGGGAAACGAGAAAACCATGAATTACGACACAAAGAATCCTGTTGTGGAAATTGATATCAAGGGTTACGGCAAGGTAGTTGCCGAGCTTTATCCCGAAATCGCTCCCAACACGGTCAACAACTTTATCTCACTTATTAAATCCGGATTTTACGATAATAATACCATGCACCGCTGCATTCCCGGCTTTATGCTCCAGGGCGGCGATCCTACCGGAACCGGTTACGGCGGTCCTGATTATTCAATAAAAGGTGAGTTTACCAGCAACGGTTTTAAAAATGACCTCAAGCATACTGAAGGTGTACTCTCTATGGCAAGAGCAACTCCTCCCGATTCAGCCGGAAGCCAGTTTTTCATTATGCTTGGCACTGCGGAGTGGCTCGACGGTGGCTATGCCGCTTTCGGTAAGGTGATCGAAGGTATTGAGATTGTACAAAAGATTGCTGCAACGGAAAAAGTAATACCGAACGCAAACGGTAAGCTGGTAAAACCGCTTACTATAACGAAAGTTTATGTCGATACTAAGGGTGTCGACTATCCCGAACCAATTAAGGTGAACTAATGAAAAAGATTATTGCTATTTTACTATCTGCTATGCTCACGCTGCCGATCCTCGCGTCATGCGGCAAGGATGAAGACGAAAGCTCATCCAATGCCGGCGACCAGAGCACAGCCAGCATTGATAATTCCACGGAAGAATCTTCAGATGCTGAAGCTTCCGATGATCAGTCTGAAAGCTCCAAGGTTGAAGAATCATCCGAAGAGCCGTCAGAACCCGAATCTGAACCCATCTCTCCGCAGTTTAAAACGCTTATAAGCGTTGGATGCGGCTATACAAAATCGTGCAAGCCCGGCGATTCATATCCCGACACATATGACGCTGAGCTTACAGACGGCGTATTCGCTCCCGATACTGAGGTCGGCTACAGCGATTCAAAGCTTTCGGGCTATGCTCCTTCAAACGGAGTCGTCGATGTCGTTATCGATCTCGGTAAAGTCTATGACAATCTGCATTCTTTTGAAGGCAGATTCCTCCTTACAAGAAATGCAGGAATTGCGCCTCCCGGCTCTGTTACCGTAAAGGCTTCTCTTGACGGCAAGGAATTTGAGCGTGTAGGCGCGCTTAATGCTTGCGAATACGTAGAGTCTACCATAGGTCTCTACACTCTTGATACCAAGCAGTACGTCACGGCCCGTTACATAATGTTTTCAATGACAAAGGCTGCCGCATGGATCTTCCTCGACGAGCTCATGGTATATGCGGATATCGAATCCGAATCGAACGACGCTGTTTTCATCACCGATAATATCACCAAGATCTATGCTGAAGAAAACGCTGATGTCGCGGCTGAACGCGCAAGATTTGAAATGGATCAAATACCCGACCGTTCGCTTTCAAAGACTTGTCTTTCCAAGCTCCTCAGCTATAAGCTGACCGGAACGGTTCTTGAGAGATATCCCGATTCCAAAAAGCTCAATGACGGCGCTACCGGTTCATACTATGAAAGCGGAACATGGGTAGGATTTAACGGCAAGGACGATGTTGAAGTCGTTCTCAACCTTACACGTACCGATAGAAAAGATCTTGCATCTTTCTGTCTCAACGCGTTTGCTTCTCACTCAGGTAAGATCTATCTTCCTTCCTGCGTTATAGTCTACGTTTCGGAAGACGGCGCAGAGTATTCCGAGATCGGAAGGGCATACTCTCCTGTTGAATATGCTGACGGTTCGTATGAGTTTGCTGTTGAGCTTCCCAAGTGCATCAAAGCAAAATACATCAGATTCGTTGCTAAAGCATCCGGCGAAGGCACGATGATGTTTATTGATGAGGTCAGCGTTTGCGCATACCGTGAGCCAAGCGGTGACGACGAACCCCTCTATTCCACTCCCGTTTACAGCAATGCTGGCAAGATAACCTATTTCCCGTCTACCGAGAGTGATTATAATACACAGCAAAACCTTATTCTCGGAAAGAGCCAGTTCGTAACCAGCGGTAGTTTTCTGTCGCGCGCTGACGGTACAAATAACAGCAAGGAAACCGTTTCCTGCCTTACCGACGGCAAAGTTCCCTCCGGAACAAACATTCACGCTTCCGAATACTTCAAATCCAACAGAGCTTCAAAGCGTTCGATCATCTATGACCTCGGCGCAAGCTGTGCGGTCGATAGCTTCAGCGCTGTGTTCCTTAATGTTACAAGTCAGGCAGTCAAGGCTCCTGAAATTATCAGCGTTGAGCTTTCGCAGGACGCTGAAAACTGGTATACCGCCGGCTATATCAAAAATCAGGTCGATAAAGACGGCATATACGACAGCGAGCTTGTTCTTGATGAACCCGTCCAGGCACAGTACGTTCGTTTTTCCTATGCTGTCCCCGTTTGGGTCGGCTGCGGCGAACTCAGGGTAAACGGCAAAAAGAACGCTTCCGGTGCAGTTCCTCTTGCTGACGCAGGCTTAAAGCCGTTCGTCATCAAGACCGGCTATCAGGGAGCTGACGAAAACCTGCTCAAGGGTGCACATGATATTGCACTTATGTACCATAGCCAGAGCTATGACTTCACTGAAGACATCTTTATGCCATATCTTGGTTATATAGACAGCGAAGGCAAGATGCAGGACATCATGTTTGACGGCTATCTGTTCCTTCTTTCCGGCAATTTCCCGTCCGGCGTCAGACAGCACGAAAACTCGGTAAAAACCGACTGGGAATGGCAGCTTAAGGCCATATTTGCCGAGAACAAGAACGCAATGGCGCTTGAATCCGCCGCTGCTAAAGCCAAGAAAGAAATGAACCTTCCCGACGATTATAAATACAAGTATTATCTCACGGTGTACTATCCTCGTCTTAATGCTACCGCTTTTGGCGATGTTGACGGCGACGGCAAGAGCGAAAACTGCTCTGTATTTGAAGATCGTCAGAAGGTTATCAAGTGGTATCTTGACCTTGCTCTTGAATACGATAAGAACGCAAACTTCAAGAATATTGAGCTTGGCGGCTTCTACTGGTTCCATGAAGCGATCGATTCGGAAGACGATTCTCTTGCTCTTATCAATATGATCTCTGAAGAGACCCAGTCAAGAGGCTATGATCTGTTCTGGATTCCTTATTACAATTCTAACGGTACGGGCAACTGGACCGATTATGGATTTGCAACCGCTTGTATGCAGCCCAACTATGTTTTCAGAATCGATACTCCTATTTCCAATATAAGCAATGCCGCACATACTATTGAGCAGAACGGCATGTGCATTGAGTTGGAAATTGACGCCAAAGCGATCTCCCAGAAGATATACTATGACAGATATATGGAATATCTTAAGGGCGGCGTTTACTACGGATATATGAAGGATTGCATTCATATGTATTATCAGGAAATGCAGATATACTATAACGCGTGCAATTCTCAAAACCCCATGACGAGAAGTGTATATGACTATACATATCAGTTCATTAAGGGCACGCTTGATATCTATCCTGACAAGGTAGCCGATGTAAAGGTTGACACGAACGCCGATTCAGTCCTTCTTTCTAAGCTCGATTGCGGCGACACGGCGGACAGATTCGTTGTTACGCTCACGCCTGAGCACGGAACTGTTACCATCGAATCCGACGGAACATACCGTTATTACCCCAATAAGGGCTATAAGGGAAGCGACCGTTTTGAATATAAGTATTCAAACGGACTTGATTATTCCGATTCCTGCAAGGTTGAAATCACCGTAAAATAATTAGTTTTGAGGAGCATGGGCTAAGCCCCGTGCTCCTCATTTTAAGGGCACTTTATGATAAATTTCAAAGAAATATCTAATCAATATAAATATAAAACCGAGCTGCACGCTCACACATCACCCGTGAGTACGTGCAGCGAGGTATCACCCGGGGAGATTGTTAGCCTGTATCGCTCTATAGGCTGCGATACGCTTACCGTCACAAATCATCTTAACCCGCTTTGGACGCCCGATAGGGCAGATGAGTACCTGAGCGGTTATTATGACACAAAGGCAGCCGCCGAAGGCACTGAGCTGAATGTCGTCCTGGGCGTTGAAATACGCTTCACGGAAAACGATAACGACTATCTTGTCTACGGCGTGAGCCCCGATCAGATCGATAAAATGATAAGATTGATTCCGTATGGAATAGCTGATTTTTATAAAGAAATAAAAAATCAATCTAATCTGATCCTTCAGGCTCATCCGTTCAGAAGGGGAATGGTTTTGGCGTCTCTTGATACTGTGGACGGAATTGAGACCATGAATATGCATCCGCACCACAACTCGCGAGTCGCGCTTGCGTGCCAATACGCGCACGAAAACAAGCTTGTCGTGTCCGGCGGAACGGACTTTCACCACGTCGGACATCAGGGAATGTGCTTGTGCAGAACGGAAAACCGCATTGAAGATTCGTTCGACATAGCGAGGATTCTGAAATCGCAGGATTATCTCTTTGATATCGGCGGAACACTTGTCATACCGGAACAATTCTAAATCGAAGACAGTCGGGTCATTTTGATATGATCCGACTGTTTTTTAACGGTTTGGATTTAGTTTGTTAATATGCAGTTGTTAATTAGTTAATTGTTTTGTGCTAAAATATAATAGAAAAGAAGAAATATGCTTGAATCATTGAGGAAACGACATTGAAAAATTATTCTGAAATCACACCATATATATCCGAGCTTGCGGAGCTTTCAAACCGCAATAATAAGATCCTGCCTGAAATGTACAGCGAACATCGCGTATTCCGCGGTTTGCGTGATGTCAACGGCAACGGTGTTGTTACCGGTCTTACCGAAATTTCCCGTATAAAAGCAAAAGAACTTTCTCCTGACGGAAATGAGTTTGTTCCGTGTGAAGGCGAGCTTTTTTACCGCGGCGTAAACATACGCGATCTGGTCAGCGGTTTTATGGGAGACAAACGCTTTGGCTTTGAAGAGACAGTCTATTTGCTGCTGTTTTCCGAGCTGCCCACAGCCTCTCAACTGCAAAGATTTAAAAGTGAGCTTGCTGAATACAGAAGTCTTCCGACTTCGTTCGTCAGAGATATGATTCTCAAAGCGCCGGGCAAGGATATGATGAACATACTCTCGCGGTGTGTACTGGCGCTTTATGCTTACGATGAAGACCCGGATAACGTGTCTGTGGCAAATGTGCTCCGTCAGTGCATGCAGCTTATCGCCGTTTTCCCGATGCTCGCTGTATACAGCTATCAGTCATATCAGCACTATCACTGCGGCAAAAGCCTGTTTATTCATATGCCCGAAAAAGGGCTTTCGACAGCTGAGAACATACTCAGACTGCTCAGAGAAGACGGAAGTTATACAAAGCTTGAATCTACTGTATTGGATCTTGCACTGGTGCTTCATGCGGAGCATGGCGGCGGTAATAACTCTACTTTTACGACGCACGTAGTCACCTCGTCTGGCACGGATACATATTCTGCGGTTGCGGCAGCGCTTGGCTCCCTTAAAGGACCTCGCCATGGCGGCGCCAACATAAAAGTGGTACGCATGTTTGACGACATGAAAAAAAGCATTGATACATCTGATAAAGGTCAAATAGCCGATTATCTTGTCAGGCTTCTTGAAAAGCAGGCGTTTGACGGTGCCGGTCTTATTTACGGCATGGGGCACGCGGTCTATTCAAAATCTGACCCCCGTGCTGATTTGCTTATGAAATGTGCCGCAGATCTTGCGAAAGAGAAGGGATATGAGTCCGATTACGAACTTTATACCACTGTTGCTCAGCTTGCGCCCGATATTATTGCGTCTAAGAGAAAAATGTACAAGGGCGTAAGTGCAAACGTCGATTTCTATTCCGGGCTTATATATCAGATGCTTGAGCTTCCGTGCGAGTTGTATACGCCTATATTTGCGATCGCGCGCATAGCCGGTTGGAGCGCTCACCGTATTGAAGAGATTCAAAACGCCGGCAAGATCATCAGACCTGCATATATAAATGTCAAGTCCGAAGTGAAGTACGTACCGATTCAGGAGCGCAAATAGAAGAAACAAAAAAGCCGCTCGCTTTCCGTTAGGGGAAGCGGGCGGCTTATGATTTCAGATAGCGTTCTGCGATAAAAAAGACGTGCTCAAAACGGGCACGTCAATTTCATTTTACTTGTATTTGCGTTTTCTCGCAGCTTCGGATTTTTTCTTACGTCTGACACTGGGCTTTTCGTAATGTTCTCTCTTGCGAAGTTCAGCCTGTACGCCGCTTCTGAGGTAAGATCTCTTGAATCTTCTGAGCGCGCTGTCAATCGTTTCGTTTTCTTTGACCTTTATTTCAGCCATCCTGTTTCCCTCCCTCCGCGAACGCGAGGATTAATGACACTGTTAAACAGCAAATGATATTATATCAGATAATTTGCGATTTGTCAAGAGTATCAGAGAGCTTTCTTAGCTGTATCGACCAGCTGAGCAAAAGCTTCTTTATCGTTGATTGCAAGTTCAGAAAGCATCTTTCTGTTGAGGTTTATATTGGACTTTTTGAGACCGTTAATAAACTTGCTGTAATTGATACCGTTCTGTTTGCATGCAGCAGAGATACGGGTGATCCAAAGAGCGCGAAAATCTCTCTTCTTTTGTTTTCTGCCGGCGAAAGCGTAGTTACCGCTTTTCATCACCTGCTGCTTCGCCATCTTAAAATGTCTATGTTTATTGCCCCAATAGCCTTTGGCGAGCTTCAGGATCTTCTTTCTTCTCTTTCTTGTTGTAAGAGCTGGTTTGATTCTTGCCATTTTATTTTACCTCCTGAACGATTATGAATAAGGAAGCATACGCTTCAGGTCATTCATTCTTGCGCTGGCGACATAGTTGCCCTTACGAAGTGCTCTCTTGCGCTTAGCGGTCTTTATTCCAAGGTTGTGACGATGACCGGGATGGTACATCTTAAGCTTGCCTGTACCAGTTGCCTTGAATCTCTTTGCACTGGCTCTGTGAGTTTTAATCTTACCCATAATATTTTATCCTTTCGTACTTGTATTATCGGTTTTTTCAGACTTTTCTTTTTTGGGAGAAGCTTTTTTAGGCGCAAGTATCATGATCATATTACGTCCGTCAAGTTTGGCGGGTTTTTCAATAGCGCCCAATTCGTTCACTGCTTCGGCAAAACGTTCCATGAGCGCAGAACCTCTCTCGGTGTGCGCCATTTCGCGTCCTTTAAACTTAACAACAATTTTAACTCTGTTGCCGTCGCCGAGGAAGCGGTTAGCATGATTGACTTTTGTATCAAAGTCGTGGTCGCCGATGCTGCACGTGAGCTGAAGCTCCTTAAGCTCGGCAATTTGCTGTTTCTTGCGGTTTTCTTTTTCTTTCTTTTCTTTTTCGAAGCGAAACTTGCCGTAATCCATTATCCTGCAAACAGGAGGAGCGGCATCTGCGGCGATCTCGACAAGGTCATAGCCCTGTTCGTTTGCCATGCGTAATGCGGCGGAAGTTTTTAAAATGCCGAGCTGGTTGCCGTCGGCACCGATAACACGGACTTCGGACGCACGAATCTCTTCGTTGATAAGAATTTTCTTTGCTATAATAAGCACCCCCGTAAAATAAAAGAACGTGTGGGAACAGCAATCCGCACACGAAAAAACGGCTGGTAAGCCATGTGTGTATTAACCGCGCCTGCTTGATTGCGGCGGGTGAGAACGCTGTTCTGCTTTGTTTACTTGCCGATTATACCATACTTCGACGTTGTTGTCAAGTGGTTTTCGCAATTTTTTCTGAAAAAGAATATACTGTTAATACGCAGGGACGCCTGAGCTGTTATTGACAGATGAATCCGGCGTCTTTTGATACAGAAAGGAACGAATATATGCCAAGAATCTTTTTATCTCCCTCAACGCAGGACTATAATCCATATTATGATAACAGCGGCAGTGAAGAGTATTACATGAACCTCATAGCCGATTATATGGAGCCGTATCTCAACGCTTCGGGAATACAGTTCACAAGGAACGATCCGGCGGGAAATGTCGGGCAGTCTGTTTCGCAGTCCAATCAAGGCAGTTATGATCTTCATCTGGCGCTTCATTCAAATGCGGCCGGCGCGGCGAACGCAGGAAAGCAGCAGGGAACGGATGTATATTATTACGAAACGAGCGCCAAAGGTAAGAATGCCGCGCAGATATATGCGGACAATCTGAAGGATATATATCCATATCCGGACCGTGTCAGGGCATTGCCGACGACATCGCTGTATGAGCTCAGGCGCACGAAAGCGCCGGCTGTGCTGATTGAGATCGCATATCACGACAATCCCGAGGATGCAGAGTGGATAAAGAGCAACTTACAGCAGATAGCACGTAATCTGTCGCTTTCAACGGCAGAATACCTCGGCGTTCCGTTTATAGAGCCCGAAGGGCTGAGAGAAGGAGTTGTAAGCACCGGAGGCGGTAACTTGAACATAAGAAGCAACGCCTATATCGACGCTCCTATAATCGGAAAGATTCCAAATGGCGCGTACGTCACGATCATGGGCGAGGAGGGCGACTGGTATGTTGTTCAGTATAACGGCGTCACAGGCTATTCGCAGAGGCGCTTTATAAATGTAGAATAATTTTTTATCCGAAAACAGCCGTGCGGTATTTTTCCGCGCGGCTGTTTACTAATTCAAAAAATTGTGATAGAATAATTGCGTACAACCCAACCTTTTTATTCTGATTTGTGTCTTAAAGACAAGCGCGCTGAAAACGAACGAAAGGAGAGCGTATATGTACTATCAAAACGAGCCGGACGAAACGCTGCTAATGCTGACGCTTGCAGGCGAGCAAAGGGCATATGAGGTTTTGGTAACCCGCTATCAGAAGCTGACGGTAGCATCGGCTATGGCGGTTACGAAAAGCCATTTTATGGCGGAAGACGCCGCGCAGGACGCCTTTGTTACGGCTTGGATGAAGCTTAATACCTTGCAGGAACCGAAAAAGTACGGTTCATGGGTGTGCAGGATCGCAAGGAACTGCGCCCTTAATATGATTAGCAGATACCGCAGTTTTCTTCCGCTTGATGTGGTGGAAAACCTTGATATTTCCGACGACGGAGCGCAAAACCCCGCAGAAATCTATGCGCTGTCCGAGGAAAGAGACGAACTTAACAAAAGTCTGGAAGCACTGCCCGAAAAGGTAAGACAGATCATTCATCTGCATTATTTTGAAAATCTTTCGATTGCAGAGATCGCAGACCGTATGCGCATCTCCGGCGGAACGGTAAAGTGGCAGCTGCATGAAGGCAGAAAACGAATCAGAAAGGAACTTTGCGCTATGAACGAAAAGTATAGCGACACGCTTGTGGAGCGTGTTATGAAAAAGGTTGAAGAGCTTAAATTATGGCAATTCAAGAACAGCAAGAGCGGCTTTGAGAAGGTATATAAGGAAGTGCTTCGCGAGGTTGAGGAGCTTCCCGAATGTAGAAAAAAGCAGCACGCGCTTGCCGACGTGCTGATGCGCGGTTGGTGGTGGATTCCCGGTGAAAAGAAAGATGTGCTGTTCGCCCGCATCGTTGACGCCGCTATGGAGGGCAAAAACGAGGAGGTAATGACCTTTATTGTCACTCGCGAGGATTCAAACGTATACGGCGACGACGCAAAAATCGAGTTTATACGTGATAAACAGATTCCGCGTCTTGAAAAGGCGGGATTTGTGATGACTCTCGCCCGCGAGTGGTTCTGGCTCGGGTATTACCTTTGCGATGCCGGCAAAAAAGACGAAGGTCTTGCCGCTTATAACAAGGTTAAGGAGATTCTGCGCCCCGGAGAGACTTATCGCGCCCTTGTTCCTTATGCGCTAAGGCTGAAAGAGCAATTGGAAACCCGCTATAAAGACGCCACGCTCGAACGCTATTCTGTCAGCGCTAAGGTGGAAGAATACCGTACGGTAGGAGATAAACCAAAATACTGGACAGATGCAGGCTTCAATAAAGGATATCTTGGTTCTTTTGATTGGCGGAGCAATTACATCTTCAGGAACGCTTCGTCATGCGACGCCGGATTTTTTGAAGATATTTCGCTTGGAGAAACTTATGTCGGTACTGACGGGACAAAGCTCTCCTACATTTCCGACAATGAATCGATAGATACCCCCGCAGGCAGATTCGATGACTGTCAGCTTTGGGAGACGAGACGCCTGACGGACACAGAAAAGATCGTGTGCAGAACCTACTACAAGGACGGCGTCGGCATCGTCCGTCAGGACCACACTACCGACGGAGTGACGACCACTCATGTGCTGAGTTCATATGAGATCAAAGGCGGAAACGGTCTTTTGCCTCTCTTTGAGGGGAATACATGGAAATATTCCTCCGCATGTTCACCCGACGCCATCTCGTCCGAGCTCGAAATCGCGGTTTCATTTGTCGGTGATGATCGAATTCTTGTTTCTTATTGGTCCAGTGTGGAAAGACTTGGTTACGACGAGGATTCATGGATCGAGATGGTTCAGAAGATCGCCAACGAATATGTCGTTACAGAAAAAGACGGCAGAGAATATGCACGCGATGTACATCCTGCGATCGAGCGCGCCGAGCAGCTTGCTGTTACGCCGATGGAAAAGGCTTATACCAAAGCGGCGGCGTCGACAGCAAGGAGGATTTTGGCTACAGACCCCACATTTAACCCCCAATATACCGCAACGGGTCATTGGAATTTCTTTAACAGAAACTATATACGAAAGAAAGCCGATTCTCTGTATATGACCGACTACAATTCGAGATGGTCGTTTGAGTGGAAGAACATGGACGGCTATGCTGCTCAGCAACCGCTTTTGTACAATGATGTTTTGGGTATCTTGCAGGATGCGGCGAACTGCATCTGGTCAGATGAGTGGCGTATAGGCGCTTCTCCCATCATAGAGTACACAAGATATGCGAAGGACATAAAAACAAACATCACTTGCGAAGACGGCGGAACGGTTACCACCAAAGCGGGTATATTTGAAAACTGCTTCAAGCTCTGCCTTGATATCGGCGGCATGGATGCCGGTTGGTCATATCGCGGAGGTAAAAAAGTATATTATTTCGCAGACGGAGTGGGAATTGTCCGTACGGAGTGTGAATACTGCGAAGGGGCGAGAACGGCGGTTTATGAGCTGACTGCCTACGAAGGCGTTGGCGAAGGCTATATGCCTGTTGAAGACGGCATGATGCGCCGCTATGATGCGATCGGTCTTACAGACGGCTATGTCGGCTCGGCGGAATATACTTATGTGGCAGACGACGACGGCGATATCGTTGTATTTGCCGACCGCGTAGGCATTCGTGAAGTACCGCCTCCGATAACAGAATACAGATTTATTCAAAGCGAGGTCAAAGAGGGTGATTTGTGGGAGCAGGGAAAGCATGATGAAAGCCGTCTTTGCCACGACGTCAACAATTTTGAGCTGCTATGCCACTTCCTGGGTCGTAATACACGGTATTGGGGTATGCCTGATAGGGCAGTCGCGTGGAACAAATACCGTCTGCGCATTATAGAAGGATTCGGCGACGGTGCTGTTCCCGACGCATGGCTCGGTCTTTACGCAAGTACTACTTTCCGTACCGCGTGCGCTTTGTTCGGCTGCGGAAAGACAGACGAAGGCTATGAATGGCTTGAAAAAGCGTTTGAGGTTTATCCGAAATGGGACAGCATTCTCGCAGGAACGGAAATGGATGTAGGCGATCCGCTCATTTACGGCGGCGTCAAGGTCGTCAAGGGAAAGAGCATCATAAAGCTTCCCAACGGCACGACAGAACTGATATCCGATCCGACTGTATTCAAAGGAGATTCAAACCTCATGCATTACGGTATGACCGCACCATACGGCTGGGAATGGTTCGATTCGGTAAGAAAGGAAGAACGCTTCAAAGAATACATCGAGCGAGCCAAAAAACTGGCTGGCATTAAATGATCAATATAGCGTCTCATGATAAATGAAACACCGTCGGGAGCGACCTGATAAGTTGCTCCCGACGGTGTTTTGGCTTGAAAAGAATCAGCCTATTTAACAAAGTAATCAAAAATCTCACGCGGTTTTTCAAAGATATGATCCGCGCCGCTTTTTTCAAATTCTTCGCGCGAGCCATAGCCGAAAAGAATTCCCACGCTTTCAAGCCCTACGGTCCTAGCGCCGATGATATCGTACTCACGGTCGCCGATCATCACTCCCTCGTCCATGTCGGTGATGCCCGACTGAGCTACGGCATATTTCAGAACATCGATTTTTGACGAACGCGTACCGTCGAATTCGCTGCCGTATATGCCGTCGAAGTATTTTGCAAAGTCACAGCTTTGAAGAATTTTGTTGGCATAGAATACCGGTTTTGAGGTTGCAACAAAGAGTTTCTTGCCCGCTTCCTTCAGTGCTTCAAAAAGCTCTTTCATGCCGTCATACGGCGTAAATTCGGTAACGCCGGTCTTGCTGTAATATTCACGGTAGATCTTAAGAGCCTCGTCGGCTTCTGCGTCTGTAAAATTATAAAAAGTCTTGAACGAATAGTCGAGCGGCGGCCCCATAAAGCAACCGAGAGACGCTTTATCCGAAACATTGATTCCGAAATGTTTAAGCGCAAGAATAACGCCGTTTAAAACTCCTTCGCCGCTATCACAGATCGTACCGTCAAGATCAAAGAAGAAATAGTTTTTCATTTTGCTCGCTGATAGGCACGAATGCTTTGTGCCTAAACTCCTGCCGACATATTTTGACGCCGTTATTTTAACATGTTTTCTGTCGATTGTCAAGTTGGCGGGAACATAAGAACAGCGCGTTTCACGTCGGGCAATTTTTAAATTTTATGTATTAATACACGGATACATGTAATTTGCTTTAGCGAGCTAAAGTGTGGAGGCGATTTGGATAACATAATAACGCTTTGTCGAACGATTTTTCTTTACATAGTCGCCAAAATATGGTATTATATAACTACAAAAATTAATTGAAGGTTAAGATCATATGAAGAAAGTAATTAAAGAAACAACAAAGACATTAGAAGGCTACGAGCTTAGATATGTGCTATTTGAAGCAGAGGTCATGGACGGAATCGATTATGTTTTTCATGTTGAACAGCACGGAGACGGCTATGACAATCAGATGGAGGTTGGCGACGTCTGCGAATCAAAAAGCGAGGCCATGATGCTTTACGACAGACTTGTTGAAGGCTGTGTAACGCCGACTTCGCTTTTTGAGATTGCAGAGGATTATATTTTTGAAAGGACGTACGTTGGTTGATCAGTTGATCTCGTTGACCGTGCCTATAAAGATGGGCAGGGATGTAGCCGTGTCGATAATAGCATAGGCAAACGGACGGTCAAGGATCACGCTGTAAAGCGGCTGCATGATGATGGATTCTGTCGTCATATCAACAATGGTAACGGCGGCGGCTTTTGTGCCGCTTTCGTTATTGTCTATAAACGTTTTGTGAGTTACGCTGTTTATATAAAGATTATTTCCGTTCACAGGCCTTCCGAGCTCTGAGAAATCGGCTGTAGAACCTTTGAATGCGTCTGTGATGCCAAGCTTTTTCAATGCGTCGTTAAGCGACGCAGAGTATTCGTATTTGAATTTGGGCATTGCGCATGAAACGCTGTCTGCTGTTGCGTTTTTAATGAGCGAAAGAATCGACTGACCGCTTTGTCTGCTTAGCCATTCGTCGGGCGAAAGCCCTTCTTTGGGCAAAAACGCCACAAAGGCGTACTTTCTGTCTTTGTAGTATTTGATAAAACCGGTTACATCCGAACCGCTTATATAACGATTTTCCTCTGAGTACATCAGGGTGCAGCTGTTTTCTCCGTTCACGCCGCGGAAGACCTTGTTTTTTATGACGTCATCGTCAGTGTATTGCTGTTCCCATTTGCTGTCAAAGCATACGGCGTTTATCAGGAACATTACCGAGTCGGGATCAATATCATCAATGATCTTTTTGATCATCTTGT
>CAZVSW010000035.1:0-14642 GCA_964630005.1 uncultured Ruminococcus sp.
ACACGGTATCGAGACCGCGCCCGAAATCTCTTTCAGATATTCGTCCTTGCCGAGAAACCACTTCGGCTCTGTCAAAACGGATATACAATCCGCACCTGCTTCCTCATACTCTTTCGCGATTTGTAAGTACGGAAATTCTTTTGCAATAACACCCTTTGAAGGCGACGCCTTTTTGCATTCGCATATAAACGAAAGACCGTCTTTTTTCAAAGCTTTTTCAAACTCAAACGTTCCTCTGGGAAGAGACAGCGCTCTGCTTTTCAGGTCGGCAAACTCAATGGCGCTCTTGGCGCGCTCGGTTCGTTCCCTCGCATATTCGGCAAGTTTGTCAAGAACCGTCATCACTGAGCCTCCGGTCTGTTGCTCACTTCTATCAGTTTTTCCAGCGTTTTAAGCGCCCTGCCGGAATCTATGATCTCAGAAGCAAGCATAACTCCGTCTTTCATGCTTTCGGCCTTGCCGCAGATATACAGCGATGCGCCGGCATTGAGGAGCACGGCGTTTCTTTTGTGACCTTTTTCGCCATTCAGTATGGCGACCGTAATAGCGGCGTTTTCCGCAGGACTGCCGCCCTTAAGATCATCTTTTGTACAGCGTTCAAAGCCAAAATCTTCGGGAGATATAACATATGATTTATACCAACCGTCGCGTATCTCACACACCGTAGTCGGCGCGCTCATAGATATCTCGTCAAGCTTATCCTGACCGTACACGACCATACCGCGCTTTACGCCGAGATTGATGAGTACCCGCGCCAGCGGTTCAACCAGATAAGCGTCATAGACGCCGAGGAGCTGCATTGACGGAGTTCCCGGATTAGTAAGCGGTCCGAGAATATTAAAAACTGTACGGAAACCGAGCTCCCGGCGAATAGCTCCCACATATTTCATCGACGCATGATATTTCTGAGCGAAAAAGAAGCACATTCCCGCCTCATTAAGCAGTTCGATACACCTTGACGGGCTTTGCTGAATATTGACGCCAAGCGCTTCAAGGCAGTCGGCCGTGCCGCACTGCGAAGACGCCGCTCTGTTTCCGTGCTTGGCGACCTTTACGCCGCCGGCGGCGGCAACAATGGCAGAGGTGGTGGAGATGTTGAAGCTGTGCGCGTTATCTCCGCCTGTTCCGACGATCTCAAAAACGTCCATTTCGGTTTCGACCTTAGTCGCGTGCGCTCTCATTGCGGCCGCACAGCCGGCGATCTCATCGGTAGTTTCCGCTCTTGCGCTTTTGGTGGAAAGAGCGGCGAGAAATGCGGCGTTTTGCGTCGGGGTCGTTTCGCCGCTCATTATCTCGTTCATCACGGTGTAAGCTTCGTTATAGGTAAGGTCTTCTTTATTTACTATCTTTACAATTGCCTCTTTTATCATGATCATGTCTCCTTAATAAAGTTTTCAAGCATCGTTCTGCCGTCCGGCGTCATAATGGATTCAGGGTGAAACTGCACTCCGTAGATCTTATATTCAGTGTGCTGCACTGCCATTATCTCGTTATCTCCCACAGTCACGGCGGTTATCTTCAGACAATCCGGCATCGTATCGCCGTCTGCCGCCAGCGAATGATACCTTGCAACTTGTGCAGTCTGAGGACACCCCCCGAACAGCACCGACGCGGTATCAAGCTTAACCGACGACTGCTTTCCGTGCATCAGCTTTTTTGCGTATGTGATCGTCGCGCCGAAAGCGGCGCATATCGCCTGATGCCCCAGGCAAACGCCCAGGATCGGAATCTCGCCGCCGAGCTTCTTGATAACATCAATAATAATTCCGGCGTCCTCCGGTCTGCCCGGTCCCGGCGAAAGAATGATGCGTTCCGGCTTGAGATCCCTGATCTGTTCCACGGTCATCTCGTCGTTTCGTATCACCTTTATATCAGGGTCGATCTCGCCGATGAGCTGAAACAGATTATAAGAAAAGCTATCGTAATTATCAATTAATAAGATCATATATCTTCCTCCTGCGCAAGCTCCAGCGCTTTAAGCGATGACTTTGCTTTGTTAAGGCATTCCTCAAACTCTTTTTCGGGAACAGAATCAGCGACGATTCCCGCGCCTGACCTGACAAACACCTTGCCGTTTTTCTTGTACGCAATACGAATGGCGATGCACGTATCCATGTTTCCCGTAAAATCGATATATCCGATCGCTCCGCCGTATATTCCGCGCTTGTTGTTTTCAAGCTCGCCGATAAGCTGACAAGCGCGTATCTTGGGCGCGCCCGAAAGAGTTCCCGCAGGAAGCACGGCTTCGATGGCGCTCAGAGCGTCTTTGTCGTCGCGTATTTCTCCCCGCACAGTAGATCCGATATGCATTACATGAGAATAGCGCTCGATAGAATGAAGCTTTTCGACCTTCACCGTACCGAATCTGCTGATCTTGCCAAGGTCGTTTCTGCCTAGATCGACCAGCATATTATGCTCTGCGAGCTCTTTTTCGTCTGCAAGAAGCTCCTCCTCAAGCATTTTATCTTCGGCCTCGGTCGTTCCGCGCGGTCTTGTTCCGGCAAGCGGAAACGTATGCAGCACGCCGTCTTCAAGCTTGACAAGAGTTTCAGGCGATGCGCCGGCAACTTCTACGTCCGTACCCGAAAAATAAAACATATAGGGCGACGGATTGATCGTGCGGAGTATGCGGTAGGTGTTTAAAAGACTTCCTTCAAACGGAGCGGAAAGTCTGTTTGAAAGCACGATCTGAAAAATATCGCCTTCGCGTATGTGATGCTTGGCTTTTTCTACCATTTCACAAAAATGGGGTTTATCAAAAAGCGGCGTAACAGCTCCCAGCAACCGCCCCGCCGGTTCTTTTTTCTTTTCACCGTTTCTTATAAGCCCGATAAGCTGTTTCAGATCAATAACCGCTTTATTATAGCAGGCTTCAGGATCGTCTAACGACATATTGACGATCAGAATGATCTTCTGACGTATGTTATCAAACGCGATAACTTTGTCAAAAAGCATAAGATCCACATCTTTAAACGCCTCGCTGTCTTCCGCATTGCATTTTACGCTCGGCTCGCTGTAGGACAGATAATCATAGGAAAAATAACCGACCAGACCGCCGGTAAACGGCGGAAGATACGAAAAGCGCGGACTCTTATATTCGGAAAGGATCTGGCGAAGATAGTCGGACGGCGAGCTCGTATTTACTGTAACATTGCCTATTCTCATCTCGCCTCCCGCACATGTGATCTCTGTTTTAGGGTCAAAGCCCAAAAAAGTATATCTTCCCCACTTCTCATCCGCGGCTGCCGATTCCAGCATGTAGCAGTGCTTTGATACGTTTTTCAGTATTCTGATAGTTTCGATCGGAGTGATGAAGTCTGAAAGTATTTCACAACTTACAGGCAGCACATTATAGTCGCCGGTCGCGGCAATTCTTTTGATCTCGTTTAAATCGGGCATGATTTTCATAGTACGGACGCCTCCCAAAAGTATTCCTTTGATTATGTCTTTGCGGTCTTTGCTTTATTAAAAACAAAAACGCCCTTGACAGAATAATACACTCTGTCAAGGACGAATAATGAACAAATAGCGCGTTCAGATCCGCGGTGCCACCTTGAATTCACGGCAAAAGCCGTGCGCTTAGCAGGATACAAGCATACCCCCGGCAAATAACGTCTGCCAACAACGTCGCAGAATACTTTGTGCAAAAGCACATTTGACCTGCGCCCTCAGCGGTCCATTTGACAACATGTATCTTGCCTGATTCTCAGCATCGCAGGCTCTCTGTGAAGGCATTATTGCCGTTATCTCCGCTTCAACGGTTTGGTTATTTTTAATTTTAGTATATCATACCACCTATTTTCCGAATTGTCAATAGTTTTTTTAGGCAAATTCAATTTTCCCGAATTTTGGCGAAATGAATGTTTCGCATACGGTTGATAAGCATAAACAGCTCCTGCCTGCGCGGCATATCCAAAAAGCGCTTTGTTGTCGTGAAAAATGAAGAATAGATGGTATCGAGCCCTTCTTTTTCGATCTGAACATAAAGCTCGTCTATTCTTTTCTGAAGCTCAATCTTTCTGTCGCTGTTTGACGCCTCAAGCAGTCTCAGCATAAATCCAAGGGCATCAAGCTGTCCCTTTGACACAATGTTCGAAAGTCCACGCACATCGATCTGCTCGTCGCCGATAAGAATAAACCCCATGTCGGAAACTTCCAACTTTTCGCTTCCTCTGCCCGAAGGATATGAGGTAAAGCCATCGGCATAGAGCGCACGGCTTTGCCTCCAATCTGCAAAGCCCGGCTTTTCGGGAACAACTCCGTGAGCGGCGCAAATGTCTTTCGCATTTTCGGTAACGTCTTGTATCATATAATCCTGCATCATATATATCTTATCTGCCACAGAGAGATACTCGCCGCTTCCTCCGATAACGAGAATGGTCGAAACGCCTTGCTCGCGATAAAGCTCATTCACACGGTCGGTAAACGGCGTGATCGGCTCTTTTTCGATAAGCTTTTTCATCATATTATCGCGTATCATAAAGTTAGTGGCGCTTCTGTCCTCGTCAATCAGCAATAGCTTGGCATTGCAATCGAGCGCTTCCATAATGTTTGCGGCCTGCGAGGTCGAGCCCGATGCATGATCGGTAGAAAAATCGCTCGTGTCGCCGCCCGGCAGCCATTTAATAAACGGAGAAATATTGACATGTTTCATGCTTCTTCCGTCTTCTGCCGAGATGCTGATCGCGCTGTCGTCGGTGATGCAAAGCTCGCGTCCGTCGCCTGAAACATGGTCGTATATCCCTGCGGAAATGGCGTCGAGAATGGTTGATTTTCCCGAATAACCGCCTCCGGTTATGACGGTTACTCCTTTTTTGATTCCCATACCTCTGATTCCGCAGATCTCTATTTCATCATCGGGAGTAGATCTGAACGGAATGGCGTTTTCCATAGGCATATCAGTGCCTTTGGCGCGCGGAAGAATGCTGCCGTTTGCCACAAAGGCGCAGTAACCGCTGTTTTTAAGCCATTCGCGTATTTCCGATTGCTTTTTACCGAGGGCTACCGCTTTTCTGAATCCTTCCATATCAAAATCCAGTATAAATCGGTCGACCGCATCGGGAAGGTCGCGGCACAGCATCTGAGTGGCTTTGCGAAGCTTCTTTTTCGGCAGCTGCACTTGAATACGGATGCAAATGCACGTTATCGGCGGTCTGTCTGCTCCGTCGGCTATAAGATATACGGTCGAGTTCGAGCCATAGGTATAATCCCTTTGCGGGCAAAGCGCAAAATATGCCGCGTTCCTGCGAACGATCTCACCGCCCGGAGCGCAGATATAATATTTTCCGTTCTCGTCATCGGGACGGCTTCGGTTATACAGCTCGGCGTTCAGCTCGTCGATGTATCTTTTGAACGCGCGCAAGCAGAAATCGGCTTCTGCGCTTTCGCACGATCTATCGGGAATATCGATTCCGAGCGTGGTGCAAGGAATGCTGATCACTACGGTCGGCTTATCCTGCGCCAGCTTGTGCGTTATTGATATTTCAAATCCTACGCTCTCATTATAATAAGTCGGGTTGTAATCTACATATGACTCCATTGTCGGATGCGAAGGATCGACGACTGTCATACTGCCCTCATACATCTCGCTATATGTGGCTGTATTAGGCTCCATTGATAATAGTTTCTTTTTTAATCTTTTCATGGGCATTCCCTCTTTCATTTTTTAAAAATACTGTAATAGCGGTCATCGAAAAAATCTCCTTTCAATCTGCTGAATTTTCCGTTTGACTTATATTATGAAGGCTTTCCACGAAAAACAAAAAGCACCCCTGCGGGTGCGCCAAAGCAGAAAGCAACAATGCTTTTGAAAAAGAAAAAACACACCCGAGATCGGATGTGCATAAAAATTATATAAAGCTTGCGTTCAGCATACCGCGGGCGATATATATGACATCCGATAAATATAAGCGTTGATCATACGATCGCCTCCTTTGGCTGAATTTGTAATTTGATTACGGTAAAAGTATATCACATTTTCCTCCGCTTGTCAAGCGTCGGGATCAAAGTTTTTAAAACTGCAAAACCGTTCGCATCCAAAGCAGTTAAGTTTAGCTTTGACAAATCTGTCCTGATATCATATAATAATCGCGCCTCAGTTTTTTATCTTCATCAAAAAAATATCCAACCGACTCCCGTTTGCGGTTACTATATTGACGAAACAACATGTTGTACCTCAAAAAAGAAAGTGAGATGAACCTATGACAGCAAATGAAACTCTTTTGCAGATCTTTGAAAAAGAAATGATTCCGAAGATATACGGTTTTTGCAAAGTCAAGCTGAACACCGCAGAAGACGCCGAGGATCTCTCGCAGGATATTTGTCTTGAAGTTCTTCAAGCCATCAATTCAAATAAGCACATCGAAAATCTGAACGCTTTTGTCTGGAGTGTTTCGAGCCATATGTTTTACAACTGGTTACGGAAGAAGAAACACGGAACAACAGCATATTTATCGGAGCTTATTGCTTCTGAAGAGAACATTGAAGACGAATATATTCTTCGCGATCAAAAGAATCTGCTAAGGCGCGAGCTTTCTCTTATGTCGGGCAATTATCGTCAGGCAGTGGTCATGCACTATTTTGAAAATAAGTCATGCGAAGAGATAGGACGCTTGCTCGGAAGGAGCGCCGGCACTGTCAAATGGTGGCTTCACGACGCCAGAACGGCAATCGAGAAAGGAATGAACACAATGAGAGAATACGGAGAAAAAAGTTACCGTCCCGGAAAGCTTGGCATGTCATGCCAGGGAAATCCGGGTGCGAATTATGAGCCCATGGCTTGCGCCAAGAGAAAATCTGCGCAAAACATTCTTCTTGCGGCATACAAAGAGCCGATGACGGTCTTGCAGCTTTGTGAAGAGCTTGGCATATCTGCGCCTTACATCGAAGATGAGGTAGACTACCTTGTAAAGAATGAGCTTATGAAGGAAGTTTCCAAAGGCAAATACCAAACGGATTTTGTGATCCTGCGAACGAATCCCAATCCGGGAAAAAGAATATATGAGACCGTATTTCCGGAGTATTACGAAAAGCTGATCGCTTTTCTTGAATCTAAAAAAGACGTCCTGACCGAAGCAAGATTCAATACCGCCGGTTTTACATGGGAGCGCCTTCTTTGGGTGTATATCCATATCGTAACGGACATTGCCGTCGATCATCTGTACCGCTGTGAAAACAAGATCGCCGTAACATATGATGATATACCCATGCGTCCGAACGGCGGAAAATGGATCGCGCTCGGCTTTGAAAACGGATTCGGACTGGATGAGAATACCATATGGGATATATACCAGGTATACGACGGTCCTGTTCACAAACCGGGCAGCGCGTTTGCCCAAGCATTTTTCCATCTGTGGAGCCGTGTTAACGGTTGTATTGACAGTTCTGTTTTCTTCGAGACTCCCGACGAAGTCTTTGTTCTTTGCCGCGATATTATCAAAGGCAATATCAATATAAGCGAATTGAACGAGGAACAGAAATACTTGTTCAGCATTGCCCTTGAAAAGAAGCTTTTTATTAAGACAGACAGCGGATTCAGGCAGAATTACTATTACATTAATTATGCGGAGCGCCGTGAGCTCGAAAAGCTCGCGCAGGAATTCTATACTACAGCATTCCCGCTCATAGAATGCGCGTGGAAGATCATTACAGATGAATACGTACCGAACGTGCCTAAGCATTTGCATTGGCAGATGGGTAACTTTTTGTCAAATCATCTGAACCTCTTTGTTACCTGCACTCTTAAAGACGCCTATAAAAACGGCAAGCTTTCTGAGCCTGATGAGAACAACAGAGAATGGCTCAGCCTTTTCGCAAGCGAATCATGTGAATAAAATAATAAGGGAGACAACATGTCTCCCCGTTTTATTTTTTTGCAAGCATGGTAACAAGCTCGTGGAGATAGGTCAAAAGACGATCCGCATCGTCATCGGTCGTGTCGTCGCCGAGAGATATCCTGAGTGAGCCGTTTGCCTCTATGGGCGAAAGCCCTAAAGCGAGCATGACATGGCTGGGCTCAAGCAGACCCGACGAGCAAGCCGAGCCCGAAGAGACCGCTATGCCGCGCATATCGAGCCCAATCACCAGCGCTTCGCCGTCTATGCCGTCAAAGCGGACGTTTATATTGCTGTCAAGGCGGTCTGACAAGCCGCCGTTTATATGAGCGCCGTCTGTTTTTAGAAGTCCGGAAATGATCCTGTCGCGTATGCGGCGCATATTCGCCGCATGAGTTTTCATGTTCTTACAGGCTTCGTCAAGCGCCGCAGCCATTCCGGCGGCAAGCGCCGGGGCCTGTGTGCCCGCGCGCACGCCCTTTTCCTGACCGCCGCCGCTCATAACCCCCGAAACAGGAACGCCGCTTTTCACATACAACGCGCCGATTCCCTTCGGACCGTGAAATTTGTGCGAAGAAATGCTCATAAGATCAATGCCGTCGCGCACGACGTCAATATCCAAATGTCCCGCCACTTGAACGGCGTCCGTATGGAAAAGAACTCCGCGCCTATGACAAACAGACGCTATCTCAGAAATCGGCTGGATCGTTCCTATCTCGTTATTGGCATACATCACCGAAACAAGCACAGTGTTTTCACGTATCGCATTCTCTATATCGCACGGTCTGACATAGCCGTCACGCGTTACCGGCACCAGAGTATATTCCGCTCCGAGCTCTGACAAAAACTTAAGCGAATTAAGCACCGACGGGTGCTCGATAGCCGTGGAGACGATATGCACCCCGCTTTTTTTCAAAAGAGGAAGAGATATTCCCTTAAGCGCGGTATTGTTCGCCTCCGTGCCGCCCGACGTAAAATATATCTCGTCCGCATCAGCACCAAGACAACGCGCGACCGTCTGTCTGGCGCATTGAAGCGACGACAGCGCCGCCGCCCCCTCAGAATGAAGCGAGGACGGATTGCCGTAAATGCTGTACGCATCGATCATCGCCTTAAGAGCGGTCTCCGACAGCTTGGTCGTTGACGCGTTATCCATATATATTCTTTTCATCGTCATCCGCGCTTCATCGCCGTAACACCGGTACGCGCGAGCTCGAGAATGCCGTATTTTTGCATATTATCATAAAACGAACGGAGCTTTTCTTCATCTCCGCTCACCTCAAAGGTGATGGTCTTATCGGTCACGTCGACCGCTTTTGCTTTGAAAATACCTGCGATCTGCAAAACTGCCGCCCTTGACTCATCGTCGGCCGCAACCTTGACGAGATATAGTTCGCGAAAGACCGCATCGTGCGCAAACAGCTCGGTCACGCTGATGACGTCCTCGACCTTAGAAAGCTGATTCTTTATCTGATCCACCGTATGGTCGTCGCCCACTCCGCGGATCGTCATGCGCGACACCTTTTCGTCCTGCGTTTCGCCGACGGTAAGGCTGTTTATATTATAGCCGCGCCTTGCGAACAGCCCGGCAATTCGCGTCAGTACGCCGAAATGGTTGTTGACCATTACGCTCAGTATGTATGTTCTGAGCACAGCTTCATTATGCTCTGTTTTGTTCATAATCTATCACCGTAGGACCTTTTATTTTTATTGCCTTCCGAAGAGCGAACCTGAGGTCGTCTTCGTTTTCGGCGCGAAAAGCCGAAGCGCCCATCGCCTGTGCAAGAGCGCAGTAATCTGTCTTCGGGGTCTTTGTTTCAAAAATTCTGCCGCCGAACTTATCGTTTTGCCACTGCTCGATCATACCGAGGCAGTGATTGTTGCAGACAAGCTGAATTATCGGCAGTTTATATTTGACCGCCGTCATTATCTCGCAGGCGTTCATATTAAACGAGCCGTCGCCCGCGATATTTACAACCCGCTCCCCTGTAGCGACCGCAGCGCCTATTGCCGCAGGAAGTCCGAAGCCCATCGCCCCGAGTCCGCCGCTTGAGATAAAACGTCTCGGGATATTGATATCCAGCCATTCTGCGGCGTCAAGCTGATGAAGTCCGACTTCGGTGGTATATACCGCATCCGGCAAAAGCTCGCCTAGAGCTGCGAAAAGCGGAGGCTTTTTTTGCCGTCTGTGTGAAACGGCACGCGTTTCGCGCGGTATGATCATTGGAATGATGCGTTCGAGCGCTTCGTTCATATCGCCGAGCACGCGGCTGTATATAGCGGCATTTTTGCCGATCTCGGCAGCGTCGATATCAAAATGAAGTATTTTTGCCTTTGGAGCATATTTTTTTATGTTTTCCATAAGCTTTTCGGAAAAACGCAGTCCGCAGGCGATAAAAAGATCGCATCCCTTCATTGCGGTAGCCGTATCGTGGTTTATCCTCATGCCGACAAGCCCTGCATAGCGTTCATCGTCTGACGGATAAGCGCCCTTTCCCATTGCCGTAACCGCCACATCAGCGCCGGTAACAGAAGCGAGAGCGCGTATCGAATTCGTCGCGCCCGACCATACTGCGCCGCCGCCGACACATATAAACGGCTTTTCCGAAGAATTTATCAGCCCGCCCGCCGCGTCAAGCTCACGGTCGCAAAGCGCAAGATGTCTTGGCGGAAGCGGGTCTTCGCCGCCGGGTCTTACAGAAGCGTAAAGTATGTCGGACGGTATATCGACTAGTACCGGACCTTTTCTGCCGCTCGAAGCGATCAAAAACGCCTTTGAAAGCGTCAGGGTAAGCTCCTCCGGCGACTTGACGATGAAATTATGCTTTGTTATCGGCATTGTAACGCCGGCGATATCGATCTCCTGAAAAGCGTCGTGCCCCAGAAGCCTGAGCGGTACATTGCCCGTGATCGCCACCATCGGCACGGAATCCATATATGCGTTTGCGATTCCGGTCACAAGATTTGTCGCGCCCGGACCGCTTGTAGCAAGAACAACGCCGGTCCTGCCGGAAGAACGCGCATACCCGTCCGCCGCATGACAGGCAAACTGTTCATGCGTGGGCAGAATATGCCTTATGCGCGAGCACTGCAAACGGTCATATATCGGGAGCACACTGCCGCCCGGATAGCCGAATACCGTTCTCACGCCGTTTCTGTATAAAGTTTTTACAACCGCTTCAGCACCTGTCATAGCATTCACCTCGGATATTGCTATGTTACCACACCCAAAGCGCGATGTCAACAATAAAAATATCCGGCATTTTCAAATCGCGATTGCATTTCGGAGAAAAATATGATACTATGATATCATCTTAAAAATCCGCGCAAAATTTTGATATTACTACGAGGATATTATCATGAAAAAAACAACATTACGCATATTGACTTCATTAATACTAAGCAGTCTTTTGCTCGGCAGCTGCGGAAATAACGATCTTCAGGGCGACAGCTCCGATGTTTCGGACACCGCTTCCGGCGTTATTCAAAAAGACACCGATCTGTTCAGCGGCCGCACCGTGTTTTACGACGGCGGAACTGCCGTCAGCGGTCAGGACGCTCTGAGCGCTTTGACAGACGGCGACGCCGAAACATATGTGACACTGACTCCCTCCCTGAAGACCGCAAAAGGCGAAAATCTGACGCTCAGCTTTACCGATTGGAACGGCGCAAAGCACGAAGAAGAGATAGATAATTCGGCCGTTGATTTTTATATCGACACGGGCTTTATTTCCGAAATCGACACCGTTTATCTGCGATTCAACGAATACTCAGGCAGACCGATAAAGATCTTTTCCTCGACCGACGGCTATAACTTTTCTTTCTATCTCGGCGAATTCGGCGAATACGACAGCGAGCAGAAGGTTCTGACCGCAAAGCTCGGCGTATCGGCAAAAGCGCTGATGTTCGTAATACCGGCGGACGCCAAAGAAAACATTGTGATAAACTCCGTGGAAGCCCGCGGAAGCAGTGAACACAAGCGCGTTTTGCTGTCAGGCGGCGCTTCGTACACCTGGAACGGCACAGAAAACGCTCTGTACCCCGACGACGGCAAAAAGCTCACCGACGGACTGTATGCAAACGCCAAGGACACATCAAATCTTGTGGCAAAGACAGGCGGCGAAAAGGACGAGCTGACCGGCAGGACCGGCAGTGTCATCACGCTCGACCTCGGCAGTGTCAAAAACGTTTCCGAAGTTGAATTCGGTGCGTTTATCACCGCAAACGCTACCGGAAGCGCGTCCGACCGTATCGACGTAAGATATTCCGAAGACGGAGAAAGCTGGCACGACCTCGGTCAGAGCTATATCCGTACCGCGACCGCAACCCGGGGCGCTTCAAAGCGGTATCTCGTAACCCGCAACCATACGGTGAGCGCCAGGTATGTGAAGATCTATACCTACGCGGAAGGGCTCTTCTTCTGCGACGAAATAGCAGTTTACGGCAGTGAAACACCGGTTGCCGAGCCTGATTACGGATATCCGGTCAGAAGCGAATATTTTGCCTCCAACACCAACTCCGCGTCGTACTGCGAAGCGCTGTTGAACGGAGAGAAAAATACCGCCGTTACCGACAACATCTATTCAAAGTATACAAGCCTGAAAAACGGCGAAAACACGGTCTCCGTTACCCTTAAAAAGAGCGCTGTCATTGCAGGCGCCGCGCTTGTCATGAAGGGCACTGCGTCGGACGTCAGAATAACCGCAGACGGCAAGGAACTTAAATGCGACAGCTCTTTTTCCACAACGGCGGCAGGTCAGAATGTATATTACCTGCTGACTGACGAAGATATCAAGGCTGAAGAAGTGGTCATCACCTTCAGCGCGTCGGACGGAGCGTCGATTTCCGAGGCGGCGGTATTTTCCGCTGCTCCACAGCTACCGTATGTACGCGGCGGCTTCTTCCAGCTTCCCACATCCGGCGGTACGGGCGAAGCGGCGCAAAACAGCGATTACAGCTGGTATTTACAGCTTAAGGGTATGCGCGACATGGGCATGGAATATGTCGTCATTCAGTATTCCACTCACTATAACGCCAAAACGACCCTCATAAACGGAAAGCGCATCACCGCCGCAGGCTATAGCTATAACCCCACCTACGGCAGTAAAGACCTTTGCAAAGCAGTACTCGACGCGGCAGAAAAGCTTGGCATGAAGGTCTGGCTCGGAACTATTCACGACAGTGACTTCACAAACCCGACACAGAGTATGGACGATTACGAAAAGATCGTAGCCGATTCGAAAGCGATCATAGACGACATCTATGAGCTTTACGCCAAGCACCCCGCTTTCGGCGGATACTATTTATCGGACGAGACCTGCGACCAGTGGCTCAACCTGAACGGCGGCGTGCAGGCGGCAAGATATGTTTATAAAGGGCAGAGCGACCGCATACGCGAGCTTGACAGCAGTATCAAGATCATGATCGCGCCCGCGATCTGGCGGAGCGGCGACCCCGTGACCGGTGCGGATAATCTTTATCGCATGATAGCGCCCGATAAGCCCGGCGCGCGTCCGGTCGTCGATATCGTTGCGGCTCAGGACTGTCTCGGACGCGAGCGCACTCTTGCCGTAACCGACGGAGCTTACCAAAGCTTCCTTACCTATGTTGAAGAGTGGGCAAAGGCCGTGCGCCGCACCGGAGCAGAATTCTGGCACGATGCAGAGGTTTTTGAGATCATCAGCACGCAGAAGCGTCACGAAGACCTGTTGAAGACGCTTTCGCTGGAAGCTCCTCTTTCGGGAAGCATCATCGTTTTTGATATACCGCACTATTTCAGCATTTTCCCGATGGGCAGCTTCAACAACAACTACGATTACTTCAAACGGCTCAAAATGCGCGAATACGCCGAATACTACAGCGCCATAAGCGACATAGTAGATTCGACATTCGACGCCGTCTATGAAAAGGTTGAAAACAACGACGGAAAGATCGTGGAAGCCCAAAGCGATCCGTCTCTTATAACCCCGCCGAAGACCGACAAGGAGTATAACCCCGGTGTTCTTGTCAATGCGAAGCCCGCAAGCGATATAGCATGGAACGATTTTGCCGCTCCGAACACCTCGGCAAGACCGCAGTATGCGCTGTATTGGGATGACGATGCGTTCTATGTGCTTGTCAAAACAAACGACGAAACCGCCGATTTCGGAAAGGGCGCATGGTGGGAAAGCAAAAACGACCTGCTTCAGCTTTGGATCACCGGAGACGGAAGCATGTCCGGCGACGCTTTGACTTCCAAGTACGGAATACGCTACTACGTGAACCGCACCGGAAACAATACCTTTACAGCCGGAGGGGAAAGCAACGGAAGCGCGACCTTCAGCGGCTTCAAGTACAGCTATGCCGACGGGGTCTATACTGTATCTATACCGTGGAAGTCGCTCGGACGTACAAAGCCCGAAAAAGGCGACGGCACCGCTATCGGAATGGTCATTCAGTATATAGACGGATGCGACTCCTCGTGGGCGTCGTCGACCGGAAACAGCGGCAGAAGCGTAACGGCGAAGGAGATTTACTCATATTAAAAGGACGGGGAGACAACGCAAGCGTTTTCTCCCCGTGAACCCCTCTTTCGGGGAACGACGGGGACAAACTACGTTTTTCCCCGTAAACCCCTTTTTGCTCGCGCTTATCGCCGCTCCACAAAAAGTGCCCGTCATTGACGGGCACTTTTTGAACGCTCCCCGCGGCGCGAGGGCTCGCGGAGCTCGCCTAAGAGGTGTTTTTTCGATGCGCATGTCCCCGAAAAAACGGATTTTTTATTATAAACAAGGGACAACACGCTCCGCGCGTTTTCCCCTGTTAGACCTC
>CAZVSW010000036.1:0-14459 GCA_964630005.1 uncultured Ruminococcus sp.
GCATCACAAAACGCGCACGCTCACAGACGGCGAAAACGAGATCTCGCTCATGAAGCGCGACGACCTTTTCCGCTTCTTCTATAAGATTCAGGAAGAGGTTCATAACGCAACGTTCGGAAAAATGGACGCTAAGCGCCGCAAATCAGTGGCTTCTACGTCGCTTACTGATATCGAAGGCGTTGGCGAAAAGACCTCCGAACTGCTTTTAAAGCATTTCGGCGGAATCAGAAAAATAAAGACCGCAAGCTTTGAAGAGCTTGTGGCTATCAAAGGTATTTCAAGAAATACCGCACAGAAAATTTTTGACTATTACAACAGCGAGGATAAAAAATGAGAATCATTACCGGAACCGCAAGAGGCACGCGTCTTACCACGCTTGACGGCGACGCCACCCGTCCCACCGCAGAACGCGTTAAGGAGGGTATGTTTTCCGCAATCCAATTCGACCTTCACGACCGCAAGGTGCTTGAACTTTTCGGCGGCAGTGGACAGCTTTCGCTCGAGGCCCTCTCCCGCGGAGCGGAAAGCGCCCTTATCTGCGACCAGAGCCGTGACGCAACGGCAGTCATTAAGGACAACGCAAAAAAAGCCAGACTTTTTGAAAAATGCAGCGTTATAACAGCCGACTGGAAAGACTGCATAAAAGGTGCGCGTGACAAATATTCGCTCGTGTTTCTTGACCCTCCGTATAAAGAAGGCGTGCTGGATGAGATCCTGCGCCGCATTCTTGCGTCAGATATACTCACAAACGACGCTATAATCGTCTGCGAAAGCGACGCAGACGGAATCCCTACGCCTATCGACGGCGCTGTGGCAAAGGCATACCGCTACGGCAAGACCTATGTGACGATCTTCCGACTGTAAGTCCGCCATGATCTATACAGACGAAATTTTCAGATATAAAACTCCGAACAGCGAAAAGCTTATCGCAAACGGCTTTTCATATTCAAACGGAACATATCAAAAAAGCGTTCCGATCATGAAAAAGCAGTTTCTTTTAAAAATATCCGTTACCGACTCCGGCAGTGTGGATTTCAAGGTATACGACGCCGCGGGCGGAGACGAATACGTGCTCGTTCACGTGCCCGAAGCAGAAGGCGCTTTTGTCGCCGAAGTACGTGCCGCCTGTGAAAAGGCGCTTGTTCAGGCGGCGGAAAAATGCTTTGATACCCAGCGTCTAAAGGCGGAGCAGACCAAACGCATCATAGAATACATCAAAAGCGACTACGGCGCAGAGCCGGAATTTCTTTGGGAAGCTTATCCGAACTATGCGGTATTTCGTATTAAAGAAAACGAAAAATGGTTTGCCGCTATCATGACTATAGACAGAAGCAAGCTGGGTCTGCCCGGTCACGGAAACATCGAGCTCATCGACCTTAAGGACACGCCCGAACATGTCGCACAGCGCGTCGACGGCAGGACATATTTTTCGGGCTATCACATGAACAAAAAGCATTGGTACACCGTCTGCCTTGACGGCAGTGTTACCGACGAAGAGATCAGAGCTCTGATCGGCGTAAGCTATATGCTGACGGCTAAAATTAAATGACCCAAAGGAGCGATACGATGAACGACTGCGTCAAAAACCTGGTCGAAGTGTATTTTAAAGAAATACCATTTTCCACCAGGACAGTAAAAGCAAAAAAAGACATAGAAGCGGCGCTCGACAAAGAGTATGAACTGATAAAAACAAGCGTAGGCGAAGAAAACGCTCTTGACGAGCTCATTTTAAAATATCCGCGGCTTGTCGATATGGCGCGCCTTGCCGGATATACCAAAAACGACTGCGCAAACTGGCGTCGGCTCGGTCTTACAACGCAGATCAAAGCGCTGAAAAAATATCTTCGCACTCAGCGCACCGCAATATATATATCGGCTTTAGCGTTTACGTTCGCATTTTATGAGCTGATACAAAGCGTCTTTTGGTTCTCGACCGACAATACTACAGACGGTCTTACGGCGCTGATATTTGTCATAATACCCGCGGCTTTGGGCGCATTTCTGCTTAACGGCTTTTACAAAAACGAAGCCGCGGCGAAAAACGACCGCTATGATACCGAATCATTTACCCACCTCTGCCTGCTTTATGACAAATATCTGAAACGCCGCCAAAACTGTACGGCGCTGTTTTGCATGGCGGTCGGACTGTTCGCCGTGCTTGAGACCGCACTGATTTCCATATCAAAACCCGACGAGGTATGGGAAAGCCTGAAGTTCAACAGCATCATCATATTACTGCCGCTGTTTCTTCTTTTGAAAAACCACCTTTGCTACGGTATGATATATCGGCGCATCAGAAAATCCGTAAAACCCGATTCGGCAAAACATTTTCTGATAATCACTCTTTTTTCGGCGATCTACTGGATCATCGCGCTCGCATTCATGCTGTTTCAAATGGCGTCGCGTCAGTTTGACGCAGTCGCCTTCTCTATCGCTTCGGGAATCGCTTTTGCGGTGATGATCCTGCTTTATAACCTGATCTTCAGAAAGCAGATAGCTTTCAAAAATATCACCGTCAACATGAAGCGTATCTCGGTCGTCACGGCGGCCGCCATCCTTGTGTCTGGCTATGCCGTCATGAACCGCGACACATGGTATACCCAGCCGTATATCAATTCAATTCCGGTGGTCAAGCACGAAATACCGAAGATCACATACGACGACGCCACCGGGGTTTACAGCATAGTTGCGCCCGAAGATGATTTCAGGATTCTTCACCTTACCGACATACATCTCGGCGGCAGTCTCGCTTCATATTCAAAAGACCTCAAGGCGCTTGACGCCGTATATACCGAAATAGCCTATGCCAAACCCGACCTTGTAATCGTCACCGGCGACCTTTGCTTTCCGCTCGGTATATTGTCATTTTCCCTGAACAATATGGCGCCGTTTTATCAGTTCGCCGCATTCATGCGCAATACCAACATACCATGGGCGTTTACATACGGCAACCACGATACGGAGCTCATCGCCTCGGCGTCTAAATGGGACATTAACGAGGTGCTGAAATCCCTCTCCTTCAAGACCTCTGCCAACCTTTTATATCCCTATACCCAGCCGGAGATATACGGTCGCAGTAACCAGCTTATAAAGGTACTGAACAGCGACGGCAGTTTGAATACCGCCCTGTTTCTGATCGATTCCAATGATTACACCGGCAACGGCATCAACGATTACGACTATATCCATAACGATCAGGTCAATTGGTATCGCGACGAGGTAACCCGGCTTTGCAATGAGCAAGACCGCGTCGTTCCCTCAATGGTGTTTTTCCATATCCCGCTTCAGCAATACAAAACGGCTTATGAGCTCTATATCGACGGCAGTGATGAAGTAAAATACTTCTTCGGCGAAAATAACGAGAAAATGATCGATAAAATCTGCTGTTCAGATTATCCGAGCACGCTGTTTGACACAATGGTCGAGCTTGGCAGTACCAAGGCCGTCTTCTGCGGACACGACCATTATAACAACATGTCGCTCGAATATCAGGGAATACGCCTCACCTATGGCATGAGTATCGACTACCTCGCCATGCCCGGCATCGAGAACGACGTTTTACAGCGCGGCGCTGAGCTTATTACCATACACAAAGACGGCAGTTTCGGGATCGAACAGATTCCGCTTCATACTATTCAATAAAATATTTTCACTTTTGCTATTTACTTTTTGCGAAAGCTGATTTATAATAGTCAGTAAGATCAAAAAAGAAAGGACGCTTTGCAAATGTACGATACGGCGATCATCCCGGGCAGCTTCGATCCTATTACGGTAGGGCACGTCGATCTGGTGGAGCGTTCCTTAAAAATATTTCCGCGCGTAATCGTAGCTGTCAGCCAAAATTCGGAAAAGCACTGCATGTTTACCCCTCAGTCACGCCTGAGCGCCGCCAAAGCCGCAATTGCTCACCTCGACGGGGCTGACGCAATGATGATGAACGGACTGCTGGCGCAGTTTGTTAAAGATCATAACGGTGTTATCGTCAAGGGAGGTCGCGGTGCGGTCGACTTTGACTATGAAAAAAATCTTTACGATATCAACCATGCCCTTACCGGGGTCGAAACTATCCTGCTCCCGGCGAGAAACGATTTGCAGTTTATATCTTCAACATTCGTCCGCGAGCTGATAAAATATGGCAGACCGCTCGAAGAATATGTCCCGTCTGCCGCTATACCGTTCCTTGTGAAAGGCGTTTAAATGAAAAAAATCACCATTACCTCTTCAGCCGTTTCTTTAAGGCAAGAACCGCTTGCAGCCCCTTTCGGCTTCAAGGGCGCTTATATAAACGAGCTTTGGCAGGCCGAAGCATTTCTAAGATCAGATAATTTCGAATTCACCGTTCCGTCTACGCAGTCGGTCTTGTGGTCGGACGCCGCAGTTTTTTCGGCGCTCGGCGCAAAAAAAGGCGACGAAGCCATGCTTGCGCTTACAAAGCGCGCGTCTGAGCTCATGCGCGGAATGTCCTTTACTTACCCATATGAGATCACAAAAGCGCTTGTGCGCCCGCTTGCCGAATATGCCGAAAGCCTTTGCGGCTTTAAGGTAAAGACAACATTTGTGCTCAATTCTCTCGTCGGTCTCGATATCGCTCTTTGGAGTCTTTTCGCCGCCGAAAACGGCATTTCTACCTTTTCCCAAATGATGCCGCAATATGCAAGAGAAACAATGACGGCTGACAACGACCGCCTGGCGCAGATACCGCTCATCTCATACGGCGTAAGCGACGACGGTATACGCGAAGTGCTGAACCGCAAAGCGGCGCTTTTGAAAATAAAAATAGGCGCGCCCGGCAGCACTGTCAGCAAAGAAGACGACATGCGCGAGATGCTGAAAAAAGACTGTGCACGTCTCAGTCAGGTTCACGCAATCGCAAGGGAATATGATACGGAGCTTACGAAAAGCGGCAAGATATGCTATTATCTTGACGCCAACAGCAGATATGATACCAAGGACAGGCTGAAAGCTCTGATCGACTATGCCGATAAAAACGGCTTTGCGGATCGTATCTCCATGATCGAAGAACCGTTCGCCGAAGAGAGCGACATCGATGTTTCAGACCTTGCAGTCACTGTCAACGCCGACGAATCTGCTCACTCGGTGGAAGACGTCAGGCGAAGGATCTCTCAGGGCTATAAGGCTATCGCGCTCAAACCCATCGCCAAGACCGTTTCGGTGTCATTCGAAATGGCGTCGGAGGCAATACGCTCGGGCTGTGCATGTTTTTGCGCCGATCTGACTGTCAACCCCTATATCGCGCTTTGGAACCGTATGTTCGCGGCTCACCTGCCGCCGCTTAAGACAATGCGTTGCGGCTGTGTTGAGATCAACGGAGATACAAATTACAAAAACTGGGATTATATGCTTTCGTCATTACCGAAAGCAGTAATATACACACCCGCCGAAAACGGCGCTTTCAGCTGCCGCCAAGACGGAGAAACATTCAAAAAAATCACCGGAAGGTAATAATCATGGAAAAAATCGCACTTCTTCTTAACGAAGGCTGCCGTAATATGGTCTTGAACCAAAAGGCATACGACTACTTTGCTTCCCTCGGCGAGGTATCTATAAACCAGGGCGGCACAGATAAAGAAAGCATTATCAAGACCATCGAGGGCGCAACTATCGCCGTCACCTCATGGGGCAACCAGGCTATTGACGCCGACATACTCGCGCACTGCCCCGATCTTAAGTTCGTTGCACACGCCGCAGGCAGCGTAAAGCCCATCGTAAGCGACGCACTCTGGGACAAAGGCATAAGAGTCCTTTCCTCCGCCTGCCCTCTCGGCGAAGGCGTTGCCGAAACTGCGCTCGGCTTCACGCTCTCTGCATCAAAGAATTTCTATAACCTCAACACCTCTGTCAAAAACGGCGGCTGGGAACAGGGTAAGGAAAATATCACCGAGCTGTTCGACATCAAGATCGGCGTTATCGGCGGCGGCTGGGCAGGAAAACACTATATCAAACTGCTTCAGGGCTTTTATGTCGACGTACTTCTTTACGACCCCTTTATCGACGCCGAATCCGCAAAGGCTCTCGGTGCAGAAAAGGTTGAGCTTGAGACATTGCTTAAAGAATCCGACATCATCTCTATCCACGCGCCCAGCATCCCCTCGACCAACCATATGATAAACAGCGACACGCTGAAGCTCATGAAATCCGACGCGGTTCTTATTAACACCGCGCGCGGCACGATCGTTGATGAAGCCGCTCTTTATGAGCACATGAAAAACGGCGGTCTCAAATACGCCTGCATAGACGTGTTCGACCCCGAACCCCCGGCAAAGGACAACCCTCTGCTCACTCTCGACAATGTTATCGTCACGCCTCACCTCGCAGGGCTTGCAAGAAACGGTCAAAAACGTATCGGTACCTTCGTGTGCGAAGAGCTGACTCACTTCCTGAACGGTCAGCCTGTACGCGGCGAAGTTACAAAAGAAATGCTTGCGAGAATGGCTTAACCATTTGAAGTTCAGGCTGTAATACTCATGAAAACAAGAATTCTTACAGCGCTCTGCGCGCTGCTCACCGTATGCTGCATCGTGCTTTCCGTCTGCCTCGTTTCTGCAAACAACAGCAAGACCGAAAAACAGCAGCCGACAGTGCCGTCATACGCAGCAGCATCATCAAGCGACTTGCAGTTCAAGCTTTCGCTGACGCACATATATTATGAAGCTCAGCAGCTGGTCTCCACGCTTCCCTACGCGACAGTTCAGATCACCTACGCCGCGCTCATCAAGGCGTTCATGACAGACAGCAACGCCGTCAGCGCCGCCGTCGAGTACCTGAACAAATACGTCGACAAGCAGGTGCTTTCCGCTTATGAAAGCATGGACGCGATTCTTGAAAAATATAAGGCGGTGCTCAAGAAATATAACATTTCTTCAAGCTCGCCCTATAACGCGAAATACAACAACCTCGTAACCATATTCGATTCGCTGAAGAATTCTTCGGTCGAGCTTATATCCCGCACGAGATCGCTTATTTTAGTGTCGCATTCCACAAACTATGATTCGTCGTACACCCTCTATAACGAACAGCTTTCGGATCTTACCACCAAGATACAAAATGCCGTTATAAGCATTACCAACGAATACGAAGCGCTCTTGGAATCGATAAGCGACGATTACGAACTAATCAAATAGCACCAAACGAAAAACCGCCGGGGCAGTCAGATATTGCCCCGGCGGAATTTTCTCGATATTATGATCTATGTCAACCTTTTTTTAAAAAACAACGCTTGACATACATATTTTAATAGTATATAATAATTCTGAGGAGGTGACAATGTATTGCCGCACGGAAAAATCTCATATTTCCGCATACCCGATATAACAGTTCAAATATTTTGCAAAAGGAGATTTTAAAATGAAACGCTTTATTTCGTTATTTTTGGTAGCTTTTGTCCTTTCAGGTCTGTTTTGTTCCAACGCATACGCAAGTAACAAATCAAACACGCGTTATGATAAAGACACACCGATTACACGCGAAAATTTATGGGAATATCAATTAGTTTTGGATAAGTTGAATGAAGAATATGGATTTTCCGCTCAATTTGCTCCCGAACTTTTCACAAACCCCGAAAGATTCATTTCGCCATTTGAATTTACACTTGAAGAATATGAAGCAGATCTCCGCAAAGAGTTCGAAAGTATAATAAAAGAAGAGCAGGAATCAAAAGAAAGAATCGCAGCTTTGGGTGATGTGGAATGGAAAGAGCTTCCCATGTCCGGATTCTACTATTTATTAAAGGATAATGTTAACCCTCGTAGCTATTATACGATGAGTAATATTAACGCGCCGTCCGAATACATTGAACTACCTGAAGACCTTTATACTATAGTTGTATATGACGAAGAACTGTATGCCCAATATCTGAAAAACAACGGTCTTGACAACAGCGATTCCGCTAATATACAATCTCAAGCAAAAGCAACTTCAGAATCAAAAACAATAAGCAGCATACAGTCTCGTTATGACCCAGACGGTAATGCAGAGTATCGTCTAAATTCTACGATTAAGACAACGCCAAACTGGTATTATGCTTCAGTGCAAGGTATAACTCCCATATATACGTCATCTTCAAACGTATATATACTTACACGTAGTGAATATACGATTATCGATGGGGGAAGAACCGTATCCGTAACACTTTATTGCAATTACTATAATAGCAAGGGTTCGCTCTCAAAAAGAGATTGCGTGCTAAATCGAGAATATCACGTGGCGGGAGATTGCTTTACCAACAGTCCGAATTATACGATCGAGACAGTAGAAACCAATAAAACATATAATCATATAAGCGATTATACTAACAGCCAAAACTGCGCCGGATACGCATGGGGATATCCTGCTTATGTTACCGGATCGACTCTTGGATTAACGGTATCAGAACTGTCGTCCTGTTCCACATCTAATGATATTCTTGATTTGGTCAGATCAAAATCAGAATCATACATGTCGCAGCATGGAATTGTACAGCGCAGAATCGGCAATTACACTGCGCGAATAAACGCATCAACCTCTTATAGAGTTGTGTTGAGAACCGGTTACATTGACATTAATAATAATGGGCACTGGGACACCAATGATATATTTGACTATCATTGGTGGATGCAGCTCGGAGATGGATCTTGGGCAGACAAACGAGGAGGCTACCCTTCTAGAATTATACCAAATTCCAATATAACACAGAATCCCGATCTATTATTATGGAGTATATATGATGACCAAGGGGGGACACTATATAGTGATTTTTACAACAGCACTCCACAATATTATGTAATAACAGGGTGAAAAAATATGAATAAAGCATCTTTGCTCATTCTGTTTGTTCTTATCGCATTCATGTCATGCGGATGTCATAGCAGCTCGGTTATAGAGCATGAATCATCAAATAGCGGCGAAAAGGCAAGACACTACGCATACGAAGAGATTCAAGCTATTCTGAATACATCAGATTATGTTTCTTCACCGGATATATCAGAATTGAATTTGGACAAGTACGAACACAAAGAATTCATTTTTGACAATCACTGTTTTGTCATAACTCGTGACATGGATTTCAACGCAATGTTTCTAAGACCGAACTCATTACAAAACATAGTACAAGAATATCCTCCGCAAGTAGTCCGAACGATAGAAAACAACGGGCGAAAATCACTCTATTTTGTTTATGAGACAGACGAGAATACCAGACTGTATATCTTTTTCTATGATACTGACGAATACAGTGCTTCAAGAGGATATCCGTTGGTAATGAAAAAATCCTTGGAAATGAAGCAATTTTCAGTCTTAAAAAAGGGAGATTCAATAGATAAAGTTGAACAAATCGATCCAATTGCCACACTAGTGCGCGAGGGATTAGACTTATATTCAGATGAAGCGATCCATAATATATATGAAACGAAAGGCATGTACGGGAAATACGAAACTATGTCCAGCGTGCATTTATGTACAGACGGAATAGTAAAAATCGATTATAAAAGAGCTTCTCTCGGAAAATATTATATTACGAACATACAGCGCTCGTCGACATTTACGATAGATGTACTCGGAGGTCGCTTGTGTTACAAGATTTACCCCGAAGATTATATGAACTAAGAGGAACACAGAACCGCCTGAGCAGTTTAAGATACTGCCGCGGCGGTCTGTTTTTTATTTGAGATCTTACGCCTTATGCTTTCTTTTTGCAGTTACATTCATCAGAATATAGATCGCCAGCAACAGCACGACCGAGCCCGCCAAAACGGCGTACATCACACCCTCGGGCACTTCAGTGCCGAAGAATTTGATATTGCAGTCGACCGAATCGCCTATTCCCTTCACGACCTCGGACGGGAAACCGACTTTTTCCATCTCCTCAAACGCTCCGCGCATGAAATGACGGCGTATGAGCGATGTTCCGTATGTACCGGGGAAGAAGGATATCACCTTCTGAAGCCCCTCGCCGAACTGCGAGATAGGCATATATGCGCCGCAGATAAAGCCGTAGCCCGCGCTGATGATCGTACCAACCGCCGACATCTGCCCTTCTGTAGAAGCAAAAAAGTTGACGATGGACGAAAGCGCCGTGCCGAACATGGAAAGCAGAAAAACATCGAGGATCAAAAACAGTACGTCGCTTAGCGACAAATACCAGCCAATGGAAGCGATATACACAAATCCTGCGCCGAGAGCCAAAAAACAGACTATCAGCGTCGAGATGATGGTTGAAAAGTAATATCCGAGCGACAGCACCGAGCTTTTCACCGGCGAAACCGTAAGATCGCGCCTTGCGCCGGTCACCTTATCCTGCACCATGACCATGTTACAGCAAAACGCAACGGTTACACAACTCACCGCAATAAGCGACGATATGAGCTGACAGGCAACCGTGGAATTGATCAGCTTATCCGAAACATCAAATATCGGCGGTATGTTTGCGTTAAAGCTGTCGCGATAGACCTTGGCGAGAAACGTTGCATACAAAACAAGCAAGATCATGGGCGTGATGAGCGCCGATATGAACATGCCCCTATCCTTAAAAAACAGCTTGCTGTTACGTCTGATAAGATTTAATAGTCCCGTCATTTTTCCATACCTCCGACAAGATTTTTGCCGGTAACACTGAGGAATACGTCGTCCATTCTTCCCTTTGTTACCTCATAATCATTAAACATTTCGGGATGTGCAATAATAAGCTGTGTCGCGGCGGCAGTATTCGCAACAGATATACGCGCCGCATCGCGAAGCAGTTCATACGGCAGTCCAAGCGACTTGATCTTATCCTCGGGCAGACCGTAAACTGTGATATAGTCGCCCGTATACGTGTTTTTCAGCTCGAGCGGCGTACCCTCGGCAGCGGTTTTGCCGCCGTCGATTATCAGAACATAATCGGCGTCGGCGGCTTCCTCCATGTAATGCGTCGTCAGCAAAACGGTCATGTTTTCGCTCTCGCGAAGCCTCCGCACGACGTCCCAAAGCAGTTTTCTCGTCTGCGGATCAAGACCCGTCGTCGGTTCGTCAAGGATAAGTATCTCCGGTCTGTGGAAAAGCGCCCTGGCAATATCGATGCGTCTCCGCTGTCCGCCCGAAAGCTTCCCCACCGTTCTTCCGAGCAGATCGCCGAAATCAAGAAGTCCGGCAAGCTCATTCATACGTTTGGTGAATTCGCCGCCCTTAATGCCGTAAAGCGCCGCTCTGGAGCGAAGGTTATCCTTGACCGTGAGCTTTTGGTCAAGAACCGAGCTTTGAAATACAACTCCAAGCTTTCTTGCGATCCCTGCTCCTGAGCTGTCAATGCTTTCCCCGCATATCCTGACATTTCCGCTGTCTTTTAACAGCTGTCCGCACATTATGGAAATGGTGGTCGACTTTCCCGCACCGTTAACACCGAGAAAGGCAAACAGCTCGCCCTTTTTTACATGAAAAGACAGATCTGTAACCGCCTTGACCTCGCCAAAGGATTTATTAAGTTTTTCGATCTCTATTATATGTTCACTCATATCCGTCACCGTCATTTATTCTTTTTATTTTTTTGGACAGCGTCCAAAACAGCAGAAACCGCGCCGAAAACCACGCCGGCAACGGGCCATATTATCCAGCTGTTTTTGTTCTTGAAAACAAAAAGCGAGATAAAAAACGCCGCAGTCATCAGACACCAGTAAACTCCGCTGACCAAATTCATGATATTTGTCTTTTCTTTTTTCTGCTCAGTGAAGTCGCCCTCCTGCAAAAGCTTTTCTATCGCCCGCCAATATGTTGAAGAATAAACAAATATACCCGAACCGATCGCGGCAATAATAAGCACAAAGCAGACTGCGGTCACATATATAAGGTCGCCTTGCGCAAAAGCTTCGTTTTCAAAGCAGATGGCTATAAATATCGGCATCGCCGCAAGCACGCATACTACGGTTCCCAAAAGATTGCACACGCTGTAGGTATGTCTGAAATCGGCTCTGCGCTTTAAGACCAGCTCTTTGGCATCAACGTCAAGATCAAACGGCTCATTTTCCAAAAACTCAAAATCCTTCGAGTTAGAAAAGCAATATACAAAGAGCGCCGAGCCGATCGCCGCAAGCACGAGCAGCATACACAGACCTATTCCAACAGCCGCCTGCTCGGCAAGAAGGATGTGATCGTTTTCGCTCATTCCGGCAAGATAAATCAGCGTCACCGGCGATATCACACAGAAAAACGTGGCAAGCGCCATAAGCGGACTTGCCTTTTTTCTGATGTTCAGATATGATTCCGCGTCATTCAGGTCAACCTTTCTGCGCTTATTGTCGCTTTCCTCCAAGCTGTCGCTTGCAGTTGTTTCTTCATCGCTTTTATCGCCGTAATCCGAAGCGCCGCAGTCTTCTATTTCGTCTATAAGAAGATAGTCGGTCGTTACGCCGAAAATACGGCTCATCTGAATTATTTTTTCAACATCGGGAAGCGACTGCCGGCTTTCCCACTTGGAAACAGCTTGCCTGCTGACGTTCAGCATATCCGCAAGCTCCTCTTGCGACCATCCAGATTTTTTTCGCAATCTGCTGATCTTATCCGAAAGGATCATTATTGTTTTCCTCCAAAGCATCCGTTTTTGAAAAACAAACTTAGTAGAACGCATACCGTCTGACACCGTCGCTTTTCTGAATCGCAGCATCATTGTATCATATTATGGAGTTGCGGGCAACCAACTGAGCCTTGAAATCTGTCAACCACAGGTTGCGTTTATTAGAATAGCATCAATGCAGGCTTTTGTCAAGGCTTTTTTGGGTCGGCGAAGACTATACGCAGATATTAATATGATCATACATTAAGAAGGCAAAAAGGAAGTGATTCAACGAACCTCGGTCAGGCATAGGAGCGTCAAACGCACGTACGATAAATAATGATCAAAATTATTCTGTTTTTATTTATATAAATTAATATGCTTATTTGTCTGCAATTCATTTCAAAGCAAACTTTTTGTCCGGCTCGTGACTTTGGTATTGACTTTTTTGTCGGATTGTGTTATATTACAAAAAACAGAAATAACCCGTGGGGGAGTAGCGAGCGCAGGGTATGCTCTGCGCAGCAAGTCAACATTACTCGGTCGCGCTTTGCGATCTGGCTTGCTTTAAAACGCGAGACTCATGAAACAGTTGAGTATGCTGGCGCATGGGAAAAATAATCTTAAAGTTACCCGAATGCAGCTGCATTCGGGATCTTTCGTTTTTTCGGAGGAAAAACAGGAATGGATATCGTAATAACAATCATTCTGTTCGCCGTCGGCATTTTGTTTGTCGTAAAGGGCGGCGACTTTTTTGTCGACGCCGCATCATGGATCGCAGAAATCAGCGGCATTCCCAAGCTTATTATCGGCGCTACCGTCGTCAGTGTGGCCACAACGCTTCCCGAAATGTTTGTTTCGGTCATGGCCGCAACTCAGGGCAAGATCGATATGTCGATCGGCAACGCCGTCGGCAGTGTGACCGCAAACATCGGTCTTATCATGGGCATAGCGCTCATCTTCATGCCCGGCATCATCAAACGCAAAGATTACCTGCCCAAATCCGTTCTTATGCTTTCAGCCGCCGCTATTATTGTCGTATGCGGCATATCCGGCAGTATTTCCATCGTATTTTCTGTGGTTTTATTGGTGATCTTTGCCCTCTTTATCTGTGAAAACGTCTCCGCCGCCAAGAGAGAGATGAGCTCCAAAGACAAGAACGATTCCGAAAAAGCACCCACAGACAAAAAGACCGTTATCATAAATATTGCCAAATTTATCGTCGGCGCGGTCGGCATCGTATGGGGCGCCGATCTGCTCGTCGACAACGGCAGTGAGCTTGCCCGTCTTATGGGCGTTTCGGAGCGTATCATCGGCGTTTCGCTTGTCGCAGTCGGCACTTCCCTCCCGGAGCTTATCACCACCATAACGGCAATCGCGAAAAAGCAGTCCGCTCTTTCCGTGGGCAATATTATCGGCGCAAATATCATGGATCTCACACTCATCATGCCCCTCAGCTCGCTGATCTCCGGCAAACCCCTCCCCGTTTCCGGAACTTCGGCAACACTTGACCTCCCCGCGTGCATGGTCGTCGGTCTTATTGCCATAATCCCCGCGATGATATCCTCAAAATTCAGCCGTTGGCAGGGCTATACGCTTCTCGCGGTCTATATCGCCTACGTTGTTGTAACCTGCATAATATAAATATAGAAAGGTGAAATCTTATGCTGCTCTGCATTGCATTCGCTCTACGTCCAGTTCGGGGACTCTACGTAGAGAATACAAATCCGTAATACGGTAACCTCCCCGGACTTTGCTTTCTGAAATTATAAGGAGCAAGGTATGAAAAATTTAAAATCATATATTCTATTATGGAGCACTCAGTCGCTGTCGTCGCTTGGCAGCGGTATGACAAGCTATGCGCTTGTCCTATGGCTCTATTCAAACAGCGGTTCTGCTCTAAAAACCGCACTTCTGTCGATATGCTCGTATACTCCGTATG
>CAZVSW010000037.1:0-1011 GCA_964630005.1 uncultured Ruminococcus sp.
AAGGCGAGGTAAGAGCTCACCGGCGTGCGGGAGACCGTACGGCCATGTAAACCCTACCCGAAGCAACACCGCATAAGGGGCAAATATGTCTGCTCGGCAGCCCCATAGGTGGCATAGAGCTGTACGGCAACGTCCAGACAAGATAGATGATCGCACCAGACAGAACCCGGCTTATAGATGCACTCCGCTTTTTTGTTAATTATTCTCATTTTCCTTGACAAACTGCGGGCGAAAATATATAATAATATATCGACAATAACTATCAGCGAGGAAAAAAGCTTTGCATATAAAAATTGAACAAAATATGCCGAGAATCAAAACTCTCGGCGAAAATATAACCGCTCTCGGCGAGGCGATCAATTCCGAGGCTTTGAAAAAGGAAGTCGAGGAGCTTGATGCAGCGACTACGGCTGCGGATTTTTGGAACGATACCGAAAACAGTCAGAAGGTTTTGAAGCTGCTTAAGTCAAAGAAAGGACTGCTTGACGGTTATCTCTCTCTTTCCAAAATATATGACGACCTTATGACTATGATCGAAATGATAGCCGACGAAGAAGACGATTCCTATGCGGAAGAGGTGCTGTCCGATCTGAACGCGCTTGAAAAGCAGTATGCCGATGAAAAGATCAGCGTAATGCTCAGCGGGCAGTACGATGCAAATAACGCCATTCTTTCAATTCATCCGGGAGCCGGCGGCACCGAAGCACAGGATTGGGCGGAAATGCTCTATCGCATGTACTGCCGCTTTGCGGAACGTCATAAATTCAAGGTCAAGGTTCTTGATTATCTCGACGGTGAAGAGGCGGGAATAAAAAATGTCTCCATCCTCATCTCCGGCGATAACGCTTACGGCTATCTGAAGTCCGAATCCGGCGTTCACCGTCTTGTAAGAGTCTCTCCGTTCGATTCATCCGGGCGTCGTCATACCTCTTTTGCCTGTGTGGATGTAATGCCCGAATTCAACGATGAAGAGGATATCGAGATAAACGAAAGCGAGCTTAAGATCGAAGC
>CAZVSW010000037.1:1021-12867 GCA_964630005.1 uncultured Ruminococcus sp.
AAGCGGTGCGGGCGGTCAGCATATCAACAAAACCGACTCCGCTATACGCATAATCCACATTCCTACCGGCATTGTTGTCGGATGTCAGACAGAACGCAGTCAGGTGCAAAACCGTGAGACTGCCATGCGTATGCTGAAGAGTAAGCTGCTCGAGATCAAGGAGCGCGAACACCTTGCTACAGTTGCAGATATCAAGGGCGAAAAAGTAAATATCGAATGGGGCAGTCAGATACGCTCTTACGTGTTTATGCCGTACACACTGGTCAAGGATAACCGTACGGAGTTTGAAACGGGAAATATCTCCGCAGTTATGGACGGTGAAATCGACGGCTTTATCAACGCTTACCTCGCAAAACTTATTTCAGATAAAAAATAATTCATCATACTCAATGAAAGGAAATTTCATCATGAAGCTCAACAAACAAACCATTATCCGCGCTATTTTCGCTCATACTGTTATTTGCTCTTTGCTTGCCGCAATTTTTGCCGGAAAGAAAAAGACGATTTCGTCTATTTTTGCAGGACTGAGCATTGCCGGCGCAATCGCCAATGTCGCTCTTGTGTTTAGCGATAAGTGTCCGATTTGCAGAAAGAAGCTGAAGCTCGTTGACGACATGGAAGAGTTCGACGATGAAAGCTTTGACGACAGCGACATATACTGTGACTTCGAAGACGATCTGACCGATGATGAGGAAGAAGTCGAAGTTACTGTTGAAGAGTTGACTGACGAAGAATAAGCTCTTCTGTCCATCATACTTTTGTCAAAAGATCAATAACTTTTCGGGCGCATACATAAACCTATGCGCCCTTAGAGTCGTTTAGGATTCTGTTTTAAATAACGTTATATAAAAGAGGTTTTTTGTATGGAAAAAGAAAAAGGCGGTATATCCGTAAGTACGGAAAACATATTTCCGGTCATAAAAAGATGGCTCTACTCAGATAAGGACATATTCCTCAGAGAGGCTGTATCAAACGCATGCGACGCGATAACCAAATTCAAAAGACTCGTCTCTCTCGGAAACGCAGAGGATGACGGCTCTGAACTGATCGTCAATGTCAAGGTCGATAAGAATGCGCGCACCATTACGATTTCCGATAACGGAATCGGCATGTCGGCAGACGAGGTCAAGCGTTATATCAATCAGATCGCTCTTTCGGGCGCTCTTGAATTCATTGATAAATACGAGAGTAAGGAAGGCAATTCCGGCGGTATCATCGGTCATTTTGGCTTAGGATTTTATTCTGTCTTTATGGTTTCCGATACTGTGGAGATCTTCACCAGATCGTTTGACGGAAGTGCGCCCGTGCACTGGGAATGCAGCGCTGAAGGACAGTTTTCCATGGAAGACGGTTCGAAAGAATCCAGGGGTACTGATATAGTTCTTCATATTGCAGATGACGAGCTCGCTTATCTTGACGGCGAAAAGGTAAAGGGCATTCTTGAAAAGTATTGCGCCTTCATGCCTTATCCTATCAAGCTTGACTGCGGCGACAAAAAGGATGAACAGATAAATGACGTCGCGCCTCTTTGGCAAAAGAAACCGTCAGATGTGACTCCGGAAGAATATAAAGAGTTTTATAAAAAGAATTTCGGTGATTATGAAGATCCGCTTCTGTGGGTTCATATCAACGCCGATTATCCGCTTAACTTCAAGGGCGTGCTGTTCATTCCCAAACGCAAGAATGATTATGACAGCATGGAGCCGCAGGTAAGTCTCTATTATAATCAGGTCTTTGTTTCAGATAATATCAAAGAAATAGTTCCCGAATTCCTTCTTAACGTACGTGGAATTTTAGATTGTCCCGAGCTTCCGCTCAATGTTTCGAGAAGCTATTTGCAGACGAATACTTATGTTCAAAAGGTTAATCAGCATATAGCAAAAAAGGTTGCGGACAGGATCAATTACTGCTTTAATAACGATCGCGAAGACTTTGAGAAAAATTGGGACAGTCTTTCTGTATATGTCGAATACGGTTGCATGAAGGATGAAAAATTCTACGACCGTGTTAAGGACAGCCTGATATTTACCGTCACCGACGGTACACACGCTTCTGTTTCCGAATACCTTGACGGTAAAGAAGAGGGTACGATCTATTACACTACCGAAGATGACGCGCACAGCTACTATGTTTCGCTGTATAACAAAAACGGCAAAAAAGTTCTGCGTCTCAATAAGCTTATAGATACAAACTTCGCTCAGTTTATTGAAAGTAAAAATGATAAGCTCAAATTCCGCAGGATTGACGCATCTCTCGATTCGCTTGGTGATAAGTCTGACGACGATAAGCTTATTACCGATCTTTTTGCAGAAGTAAGCGGCAAAAAAGCCGAGGATATATCATACTGCGCCATCGGCGAAGACGATGCGCCGGCTCTTATTTCAATTGAAGAGGAATCGCGCCGTATGTCCGATATGATGAAGGTATACGGACTTGGAAACAACTCCGCAATGTACGAGAAACTTGTCATAAACAGCTCCAGCGAGGCAGTAAAACGCCTTCCTGCGATGGACGAAGACACACGTAAGCTTGCGGCAAAGCAGATCTATATGTCGGCGCTTATGATCTCGCGTCCGCTTACTAAGGATGAACTCAGTGAATTTGTTTTGCTCAACATCAAGATCCTTTCAAAAATCTAACGACATATCACTATCGAAAAGGAGCTTCTTTTTGAGGCTCTTTTTTGCTACATATGCCGTCAAAATCAAAATTATCCTTGACAAAACACCAAATCTTTGATAATATAAAATATATTAATATAACTCGGAAAGGGGATATACTATGGGTCTTATTAAAGCAGCAATATCTTCTCTTGGCGGAACGTTAGCCGATCAATGGAAGGAGTTTTTCTACTGCGACGCGCTCAGCTCTGACGTACTTATGATCAAGGGCGAAAAGCGTATGACTAGCCGTTCCTCAAACACAAAAGGTAACGACAATATCATTTCAAACGGTTCGGGAATTGCCGTTGCCGATGGTCAGTGCATGATCATTGTGGAGCAGGGCAAGGTTGTTGAACTTTGCGCAGAACCCGGCGAATATACATATAACACATCGACTGAACCAAGCATTTTTTCGGGCTCTCTCGGCAAAAGTATTCTTGAAACGTTCAAAACGATAGGCAAACGTTTCACTTACGGCGGCGATACCGGTAAGGATCAACGCGTCTATTATTTCAACACGAAAGAGATAATGGGTAATAAATACGGAACGTCTAATCCTATCATGTTCCGCACGGTCGACCGCAACATCAACCTTGATATGGATGTGCATGTCAGATGCAGCGGACTTTATTCTTATAAGATCGTCAACCCGATTCTTTTTTACACCAATGTGTGCGGCAATGTAGCAGATGTATTCAAGCGCAGTACTATTGACGAACAGCTGAAGGGAGAATTTATAACAGCCCTTTCTCCGGCGCTTGGCAAGCTTTCGTCACTTGAACTCAGACCCTCAGCGCTTCCAAGCTATGTGACTGAAATAAAGAACAACGTCAACGATGCTCTTTCAAGCGACTGGCAGCGTCTTGGAATTGAAGTTGTTGCCGTAACCATGAATCCGCCGGTTCTTCCCGAGGATGAAATGGAAATGATCCAGCAGCTGCAAAAGGCCGCTGTCATGCGCGACCCCAATATGGCTGCCGCAACGCTTGTAACTGCTCAGGGCGACGCCATGAGAACCGCCGCCGGCAACTCAAACGGCGCAATGGCGGGCTTTATGGGCATGGGCATGGCTATGAACGCAGGCGGAATGAACGCACAGAATCTTTACGCAATGGGTCAGCAACAGCAACAGCAAAAGGCTCAGACGCCGGAAAATAACGGCTGGAAATGTTCGTGCGGCGCAACCTCAAACGGGAAATTCTGCACAGAATGCGGCAGTCCGCGTCCTGCGGAAAATAGCGGCTGGGTTTGCTCCTGCGGTGCGGTAAACAAGGGTAAATTCTGCTCTGAATGCGGCGCTAAGAAGCCGGCAGGCGAACTGCTTTACAAATGCGATAAATGCGGCTGGGAACCCGAAGATCCCAAGAATCCGCCGAAATTCTGTCCGGAATGCGGCGATAAATTTGATGAGAGTGATGTGAAATAATGAAAAACAAAAAGATTTTTGCAGCGATCCTGTCCGTTTTGCTGTCGGCGGCGGCAGTTATTTCGGCAATACCGGCTTCCGCAGATAATTCAATTGTGCTTCCTATAAACGCTCTTGACAAACAGGGTGCGGAAGGACACGCACTTATACTCACAAGAAAGACAGGTACTGCTCTGCCCGACGTAGGCAACTATTTTACGTGGTGGAGAACGGCCATATTTGAGTATAGCGACGAAGCTGATGCTTATGTTGTCACGGCACTGTCTCTTACCGCAAGCGGTTCAGCCCCCAAACACTGTTATATACCTGAGGACGGTTTTGTTCTCGCGGTAAATATCGGTAATGATTACGGATATGTCAACTATAAAAACGCAATAGCAAATACGACGTACGAAGCGATCGCTTCTCTGAAGATCGGCGACAAGGCATATGTGACCGGAATGGATCTTCAGAAAGGAACGATCGACATCTCCGCCGGAAACTATTGGGAAGACGGCTTCACATCCAACGCCAAGATATATATCGGCAAAGCGCCTGAAGGCGTCAGCGTCTATTCTCCCGACAGAAGCGCGGAGCGCCTTGACGAGGTCAAGCTCTCTTATGAAGACGGCGCTGTCATCAGCGGAACTAAGGATCTGACTATCACATGGGAAGAGGTATCGGGCGCTGAGTACTATCTTGTGAATATTAACGATACGCTTAACGGCGACGTCGGCGCTTCGCTTATCAGCAACCAAAAGTTTACCGAGACTACTCTGACAATACCTGCGTCTAAGCTCGTGGTGGGGTATAATTACCGTGTTTCTGTTTCGGCGGTGGCATCCGGAAAGCGCAGCTCGTTTAACACGGCTGTCAGACTTAAGGCCGTAAGCGACAGGGCAGTGGACGGTCCGTTTGTCGGCAAGAAGATCTATGCCTTTGGCGACAGCGTAACCGCTTTCACCGGATGGGTAGCAATGCTTGAAGGCGAGCTTGGCGAAACTGTTGTAAACGCCGGTGTGGGCGGTGATACAACCAATCTTGCAATACAGCGCTTTAAAAAAGATATTCTTTCGAATAACCCCGACATTGTTTTCATGTTCTTCGGAATGAACGATCAGGCGAAGGTGCTCAGCACCGGAAACCCATTGGTTTCGCTTGAAGTTTATGAAAAGAATTACCGCTCTATGATCGAGCGGATGCGCGCGATCGGTACTGACGTCGTATTGCTTGTCGGTCACGATGTGTGCAACGATACAGGCTATTATGTGCCCGGTCAGTATGACCTTGATTACGGTACTGACAACGTCTATGACTACTATGACGTGATTCGCAAGCTTGCCGCTGAGTATAATCTTAACCTTATCGACATGAACGAAAGATGTAAAGCCGAAACAAGCGCAAAGATTTGCGCTCCCGGCGACGGTATACACCTTTCTACATACGGACACTCGATGTTTGCCAAGTGGATAAGCGATTATATGTACGATGAATATGTCGAGCACTTGGGTCTTGAAGTTTCGGAAGAACCCAGCGAAGAAGAATCGAGCGAAGCCGGGGAGGAAAGCGAAGTTTCCGTTGCTGACGAATCGGATATCGTTTCAAATGAAGCTTCTGATGATGATTCTCACTCCAAACTTGAAAAGAACATTTATATATACGGTTCAATTGCCGTTGTCGCCGCTCTTGCGGTTTTGGCGTTTGTTCCTTCCAGATTGAAGAAGAGAAAGAACAAGAAATAAGCAGAAAATGAGAAAGAGATTTGTTATCGTATCAGTTTCACTTATTATCCTGTCCGCTGTTTTATGGTTTATCGGTTCAACAATGCTTCTCTCGTCTTCGGTTAAGCTTTACGGAAGCTCAATAACTGTAAATGATATAATCCGGCAAGCAAGAATAGCGGCGATACCGTGGTTGATCGGAATTCTTTTTGCAATTTGTTCGTTTGTCGTGTTTATCGTTGGCAAGCTGAAAAAGTAAAACAGCGTTGCAAAAGAGACTCAACTTTAAACAAATAGCAAATACAAATGAGGCAAGCCCTTTTAGGACTTGCCTCGATTTTTTATGTGTTTAGCTATTAGCGCTTATTTGCGCTTCTTGATTATGATAACGGCTACAGCTGCAATAACAACAACTGCGGCAACTGCAATGATTATCCAAAGGGTAGTATTGCCGTTTCCATCGCTTTCGCCGGAAGAAAGTTCTTCGGAATTGCTTTCGGTTGCTGCAATGCTTGCGTCGTTGCTGGCATCGTCGTCTGTGCTTTCTTCGCCGCTTTCATCAGCGGGTGCACCTGTCTTGACGTTGATTTCAACGGGAGCGGTGTAAAGAGTGTATTTATTTCCGTCGATCATTCTGGAAGTAAATTTGAACATAACGACAGCTTTGCCTTCTTTAGCGGCGGTGATGACACCCTTTTCAAAGGTTACGACATCTTCGCCTTCGAGAACGACCATTTCAGACTTTCTGGAGACGTCGGTAACGGTTCTGTCATATGTACGACCGTTGATCTGAATTTCGGATTCTTCGCCATTGCTGAGTTCAAGAGAATCAACAGCGGCATTGATAATTCTCACGGTCTTTGCTGTGAGCTGGCAGTCGTTGGTGGTAAGACCGTTGTAGCCCCAGCGGAATGCGTTGCTGAACGCCTCTTTTGATCCGGAAGCATAAGTCCAGGGCCATACAGCAAGACCGCGCACGGTGCACGCATCGATGAATGCCTTGCTCTGGTTTGAGAAAGAGGGATTGTAGGATGCGTTATAGGGCTGTACGGTTGAAAGAATGTTATAAACCTGTTCGCCTGCTTCTTCGGGGGAAGTGCTTGCTCCGGGAGCGCCGAGCAGGTAACCGCAGGTGATCTGAGGCGCTACTTTTTGCATGTTGGTGATCTGAGCGGCGTTGAAGGTGATGATGCACACTCTTTCAGAGAAATCGTATTCTTCGATGAGCTCAACAAGCTTCGAACAAATAGCCGCCTTGCTTGATTTGATCTCGACAAATATCTTGACTTCGGTATCCTTAAGCGCTTCGAACATATCGCGCAGAGTAGGGATAACTTCGTTGGGGTATTGCTGTTGGAAAGTTGTGCTGCCGGCCCAAACGTGATATTGCTGGAGCTGTGCGACAGTCATTGATTCGATATTGCCTTTACCGTCTGTAGTTCTGGAAATATCGCCATCGTGCATGATAACGATTTCGTTATCAGCGGAAAGATATATGTCCGTTTCAACGATATCTGCACCGTTCTCCCATGCTTTTACATAGCTTGCGATCGAGTTTTCAGGTGCGTTTGTGGGGTTACCTCTGTGACCAATGATGAGAGGAGTGCGGGTCATAGCCGTATTGTCAAAAAATTCGTATGCCGCGGCAACAACGTTTGCGTCGTTTGTAACAACGCCGTTAGCGCCGCTTACGAGAAGACGTACGCCGTCGGTAACGGAAGAAAAATTCTTGTCGCTGACCCAGACATTAATGTTGAGCGACTGAAGCTGCAAGACGGTTTCCTTATTGAGGCACGACATGTCGAGCAGGGCGGTTTTTGCGAGCGAAGAGTTGACAGTGAGACGCAGTGCGGAGATATCTTCTGCGGTGAGGAGGGAGGTATATTTGCCTGTAAGATCGACGATACCTCTGATGCGTGTGTTCTTCTGACGCGCACGTTTTACCACGTCAGGATCGTCACTCATAATGGAAAAGTCGAAATTATTCTTAAGCGTGGAGATATACTTCACGATGCTGTCGGCGTCATCCTTAGTCTTTGCATAGAAAATCGGAATGATCGAATCGCCGATCTTATCATAAAGCTCGGTCAGGGCAAACATGGTGTTGCCATCCTTATCGACAACATTACTGCCGCTTACTCTGAGTATGGCACTGTGTGCATTGTCAAGTTTGAAAAGCGAATCTGCGTTATCCACAAATGCGACATTTGCAACGCTGTTCATGATATTTTTTACTTCAGCTGAAGTAAGGGTGACGGAATTAGCCTTCGGTCTTGTCGGGTTTTCAAGCTGGAGCGAAACCTTTATCGAATCGACAAGTATATTGGAATAGTTTACCTGAATGCCGATACGACCGGACATATATGCCTTTTCAGAGCTGTTCCAGACGCACATCTCGCCGTTGATCGACTGCTTGATAAGATTGTCTTTTGCTTCAACGGTGTGCGTGTAATATGTATTGGCTTTCTGATTTTCCTTATAAGGAGCGGTTGACTGAACATCCCAGGCGTTGGCGGGAGTGCGAACGGCGAATTCTACGCCGCTGCTGGCAGAAGTGTTCTTTCTGATGCACATCTGATAATAGGGATAGTTGTTGTTCTGTATGCGGTACATTATCGACTGCCAACGTGCGGTATCGGTGGACGATTGAACCATCGAGGTCATTTCGATACGGTAGTTACCGAAATCTCCAAGCCATTCGGGAAGGAGCAGGCGGCAGCTGTCGGTCGAAGTAGCGTTGATAACGAGCTTGCCGTCCTTTATCGAATGAAGGTTCTTAGGACCGATTGCGGTAAGGTCGTTAAGAGCTGAGTCATCATCAAAGCCGTTGTAGTAAAGAACATATTCCTTATCGTCTTTGTTCTTTGCCACGACGTAGACGTTCTTGACGTTGTCGCCGCTGGTAGCTGTGAGAACGGTAACTCCGGCTGCTTCGGGTGTAAACGAAGAGATGACGGCGTCGCCGTTTTTGAAGGTGGCTTTTGCGGATGTGTTGGCTGAAAATTCGACCGTTATATTTGAAAGGTCGATCTTTTCGCCAACGATCGCGGGGATCGCGGGTTCGTTGAACTTAATCACTGTTGCATCGCCTTCAGCTGTTGTTACAAACGACAGCATCGGCGTTACGATTAAAAACAACGAGAGGAGCAGGGAAAGAATCTTGCGGGATTTCATAAAAAATTTCCTTTCTTGCTTTTTCAGCGTGTTTTTTTGTATTTATTTTTTATTTTACATCGTTGATCTCGTCGATCGCATATGCGATAACGTTGTTATGCTTTTCGAGCATTTTCTTTGCAAGTTCTGCGTCACAGCCGGTGGATTCGCATATCATGCGGATGGCTCTGTCAACAAGCTTGATGTTTGAAGGAACCATAAACGCCATAAGATTGCCGCGTGTTCTGCCGAATTTGATCATAGCGCCGGTAGAAAGCATATTGAGCACCATTTTCTGAGCTGTGCCCGCTTTCATGCGCGTTGAACCTTTTATGACCTCAGGACCGACTTCTGCTGCGATAGTAATGTCGCTATGCTCTCTGAGCGGTGTGTTGAGATTGTTGGAAACTGCGACAGTGGCAGCGCCGAGCGAACGTGCATAGTCAAGCGCATAGATGACGCAAGCCGCTGTTCCGCTGGCAGAAATGCCTACGCAAGCGTCCTTTTCGCAGAAATCATGTTCTTTCAGCTGTTTTACAAGGTTATCAGGATCGTCTTCTGCGTCTTCGATAGATTTGAAAGCGGCGTCGTTGCCGCCGGCGATTATTCCGACAACTGTTTCGGCGCTCACGCCATAAGTGGGAGGACATTCAGATGCGTCGAGTACGCCGAGTCTGCCCGATGTACCTGCGCCGACATAGAATATTCTTCCGCCGTTTTTCAGGACTGCCGCCAGCGAATCAATTCCTTCGGCAACCTGCGGAAGTGCTTTTTCAACGGCGTATGCAACTGTTTTATCCTGCTCGTTTATAAGACGTGCAATTTCAAGCGAGGATGCTTTGTCGATGTTTGCTGTTTCCGGGTTAATACCCTCTGTTTTTAATGAAGCGTAATTCATTGTTTTTTGATGCCTTTCATAGTAAGTTTTATCTGCTGCTTTTTTTGGTCGACAGACAGTATCATAACGTCGACTACATCGCCGACTTTAAGTGCTTCTGAAGGATGCTTTATAAATTTGTTGCTTATCTGAGAGACGTGAACAAGACCATCCTGATGTACGCCTATGTCAATGAAAGCGCCGAAATCAATTACATTCCGGACAGTACCTTTCATGACCATGCCCTCTTTAAGATCCTTGATATCCATGACGTCGCTTCTTAAAAGAGGGGGAGGGAGCTCGTCGCGGGGGTCACGACCGGGGCGCATAAGCTCCGTGATTATGTCTGAAAGAGTGGGGAGACCGATACCGATCTTTTCGGCGAGATTCTCAAGACCCATTTCTTCGGCGATCTCTCTCAGATCACCGAGGCGATTTTTTCTTATATCTTCGTCGCTGCATCCGCAAAGCTCAAGAAGCTTCTCTGCGGCTTCATAACTTTCGGGGTGAACAGCGGTGTTATCAAGCACTACTTTTGAATCGGCAACGCGCAGAAAGCCCGCGCACTGCTCAAAAGCTTTAGGACCAAGCTTGGATACCTTTAAAAGCTCTCTGCGCGTTTTAAAAGCTCCGTTTTGTTCGCGGTATTCAACTATATTCTTGCATATCGTTGAAGAAAGACCCGAAATGTGCGACAGGAGAGCCGGAGATGCGGTGTTAAGATCAGCGCCGACGGTGTTGACGCAACCTTCTACGACGCCGTCCAGCGCCTCTTCGAGGCGTTTTTGAGGCATATCGTGTTGGTACTGACCGACGCCGATGGCTTTTGGTTCGATCTTGACAAGCTCAGCCAAAGGGTCTTGCAGTCTGCGGGCTATGGAAACCGCGCTTCTGAGCGTAAGGTCAAATTCGGGAAGCTCGGTCGCGGCAAGCTTAGACGCCGAATAGACCGAAGCGCCGGCTTCGCTTACGACCATGTACTGAGTGTTTCCTCCAAGCTCTTTCAGTGTGTCGGCGGTGAAAATTTCCGTTTCTTTGCTCGCTGTGCCGTTTCCGATCGCGATGATCTGCACGCCGTATTTCTGGATCATGCTCTTTAACGTTGCTTTGGAGCGCGCGACGGCATCGCCGGAGTGGGTGGGGTATATTACTGCGGTGTCAAGCACTTTGCCTGTACCGTCAACTACGGCGAGCTTGCATCCGGTTCGGTAGCCCGGGTCAAGACCGATAGCGATCTTATTCTTTACCGGCGGCTGCATAAGAAGCTGGTGCAGATTAAGCGAGAACAGCTTAATGGCTTTTTCGTCGGCATCTTCGGTCAAGGAGGCGCGTATTTCGCGCTCGATCGAAGGGAAGATGAGGCGGTCATATGCGTCCTCAGCCGCCGTGCATACAGCGTCGCCGCACGGTGACGATGCTTTGATCAAAAGCATTTTTATAATGTTCAGGCATTTGTTTGGCTCGATTTCAACTGTAACCTTAAGAAATTCCTCATCTTCGCCGCGATTGATGGCGAGTACCCTATGTGAAGCGATTTTTTCAATGGGCTCTTTAAAGTCATAATAAAGCGTATAAACGCTGTCTTTTTCGGGGTCTGCGGCTTTTGAAACTATAAAACCGTTGCGGAAAACAATGTTTCTGACGCGCTTTCTGATATCTGCGTTGTCAGATATCATTTCGGCGATGATATCCAGAGCGCCCTGGAGCGCGTCCTGTTCTGTTTCAACACCCTTTTCAGGGTCGATATATTCCTTTGCCATGTCGATCGGAAACGACTTGCGGTCTTCCTGCTCATATATGGCAAGTGCAAGCGGTTCAAGACCTTTTTCCTTGGCGACGGACGCGCGTGTCTTTCTTTTTGGCTTGAAAGGACGGTATATGTCTTCTATTTCCGCAAGAGTTTCGGCTTTGTCAAGGGATGCGGATATTTCGTCGGTAAGTTTTTCCTGACTGTTTATCAGCTCGCGAACCTCTTCGCGCCTTGCATCGAGGTTTCTCATGTATGTAAGCTTGTCGGCAAGCTCGCG
>CAZVSW010000037.1:12889-14451 GCA_964630005.1 uncultured Ruminococcus sp.
ATTTCTTTGCGGTAGCGCGCTATAAACGGTATGGTATTGCCGTCGTCAAGCAGCTGAATGATGTTTGCAACGTATTCCTCTTTTATGTTAAATTGGAGGCTCAGTTTTTTTGCATAATCCATGTTGTGTTTCTCCGGTTTATATAGGGGGTAATAGATTCTGTAAGTAATGTCTGTTAAGATCACAAATCACACGCCTTGGGCGAACCTCTCCGAAAAAGAGGTCTGCCTGGGGAAAACGGCCGAAGGCAGTTATCTTCCCGTTTATTTATTATATCATAACTGAGCTTTTAAATCAATGCTAATTTGGCAATATAAGTAAAAAAGCACCACGGAATTTTTCCGTGATGCTTTTGATATTAAAGAGCTTATTTCTGAAGTCTTGCGATTTCGTCAGCGAGCTGTTTGCGGAGTTCTTCGGGAATGGTATCGCCGATCTTAGCATAGAATTCCTTGACATTTTCGAAGTCAGCGAGCCAGTAATCCTTTTCAACACCAAGGATGGACTTGAGATCGTCAATGGTGAATTTGTGACCGGGAACGATTTCGTAATCAAGACCTTCGAGGTTGATGTCTTCTGCATTGGGGATGTAACCGATAGCGGTTTCCTGAGCGTCAACCTTGTTTTCACATCTCTTGAGAATCCATTCAAGAACGCGGAAGTTGTCGCCGAAGCCGGGCCACATAAACTTGCCTTCGTCGTTAAGTCTGAACCAGTTAACGTGGAAGATCTTAGGAAGATTGGTAGCAAGCTTTTCCATTTCGAGCCAATGTGCGAAGTAGTCGCCCATGTTGTAGCCGCAGAAGGGAAGCATAGCCATCGGATCGCGTCTTACGACGCCGACTGCGCCGGCAGCTGCTGCGGTGGTTTCGGAAGCCATGATAGAGCCAACGAAAGTACCGTGTTTCCAGTCAAAGGACTGATAAACAAGCGGAGCGGTCTTTGCACGTCTGCCGCCGAAGATGATTGCAGAAAGCGGAACGCCTGTCATGCTGTCAAATTCTTTGGAAACGCAGGGGCACTGTCTTGCAGGAGCAGTGAAACGAGAGTTGGGATGAGCGATCTTTTCGCCGGAAGCGGGATCGTACTTCTCGCCCTTCCAGTTGAGGCAATGTTCGGGGGCAACCTTGGAGAGACCTTCCCACCAAACTGTGTTGTCATCTGTGTTAAGAGCAACGTTGGTGAAGATGGTGTTCTTCATGGTGCATGCGAGAGCATTGGGGTTGGACTTGTTGTTTGTTCCGGGAGCAACGCCAAAGAAGCCGTTTTCGGGGTTGACAGCCCAAAGTCTGCCGTCTTTGCCGGGTCTGATCCAAGCGATATCGTCGCCGACGGTCCAAACCTTATAGCCCTTGCTGGTGTAGTATTCCGGAGGAATAAGCATTGCGAGGTTGGTCTTGCCGCAAGCAGAGGGGAATGCAGCTGCAACATACTTGGTTTCGCCTTCGGGAGTTTCAACGCCGAGGATGAGCATGTGCTCAGCCATCCAGCCTTCGTTCTTACCGAGGTAGGAAGCGATACGAAGAGCGAAGCACTTTTTGCCGAGAAGAACGTTTCCGCCG
>CAZVSW010000038.1:0-14450 GCA_964630005.1 uncultured Ruminococcus sp.
TATGTCTTCTTCTTCGTTATAGCAAGGAACAATTGCTGTAATGAGTTTTTTGGTTTCACCCATTTAAGATTACCTCATGCCGCTTTAACCGGCGATAAGCTTGTCTATCTCCCTTGCAACAGAATAGAAATATGAATCGGAAACGCCGTATGCAGAGGAAGTTTTTGTATATATAGCAACGATATAAGGTTCGTTGCCCAGAACAACGCCTGCTTCATGTGAGCAGTATGTAGAAGAGCCTGTCTTCGTGCGGCAGTCTTTTCCGTTAAGAGCAACACTTATTTTTGAATAATTGATATTGAAAAGATTCCAAAGCCATTTACCGGTAGCTCCCTCGTCCTTGAAGGAATAAATCTGACTCCACCACAAGACAGCGCTTTTTGCGTTTGATTCGGGCCATACCAGGTTCTGCGTGGTCGGAATATTGCAATTGATGCGATCGAGCATATCGTAAAAACCGGTTGAGCCAATTGCCGAATTGAGCATATTATGCGCGATGTTATCGCTTTTGCTTATAGAATATTCAACAAGGGTCTTGATCTTAAAGTGCGTGCCATAGCTGAAATTCTTAATGCTGCCGGAACCGGTCATATAATCAGACGAAGTATATGCAACCGATTTTTCGGGATCGATCTTGCCTTCGGACATGAGCTTTGCGACGTAGAGACAATAGGGTGCTTTAATAGTAGAGCACGACTGAAAATACTTGTCCGGCTGATAAGCGATGGCGGCGCCGTCGCTGATACGGACAGCGAGAAAACCGACGTCCATGCCGGATTTTGCGATCAGTTCGTTAAGAGCGGAAAAATCGCCGTTTATCTTTCTTCCCGTGCCGCCGTCAACAGTCTGAATTCCTGCGTCTTTATCAAAAGACAACAGCTGAATCACGTGATCAAGCGGAGACGACGTTACGCTGACTTTGTTCGACGACAATGTGACGCCGCTGCTCATAAGATATGAACGGTCAGCGGAGTCGGAAAGGTTTAAAGCGGAATCCACACCGGACGTAAGATAAGCCGGGCTGTCACTGTCGTTGTTTATGTCGGATATATTCGGTTCAACATCCGAAAAGACGCTCGATTCGGGTATGCCCGATACCTTGGTCATGGGCTCTGCGCGTAAAGCGGCGTCGAATCTTGCATCGACATTATAATTATCATACTCATCGGAAATGAGAGTTATACAAGTTATCAAAACAATCAAAACAGACATAGCAGCGCATATAAGCTGTTTTTGTCTTTTTGAGAAATTTTTAAATATAGACATTCGATTCTCCATAAAAAAGCCATAATAAAAGCAAAAAATAGCCAAAAATCAGACAAAGCGTTTATTTCGGGCAATCAACTACCGCCCAAACCCACTTTTGCTTTTATCATTTTACCACATTATGGACGTTTTGTCAACCCCAATTGTGCGATCAATCGGGTTTATAAACATAATTGTTGTAATTATAATCCGAATTTCTGCTCCTTTCAAACATGGCGTCATATACCTTATCGCGAAGCATTTTTTGATTTTCGCGAATGGTTTTGTGTTTATCGGGAAAGAAAGGTCCGTCGATATACACTACCGTACGCGGAAAAGAGCCCACTGCACGTTTTTTGTATGTAACTGTCAGTGCAAAAACAGGCTTATCAGCTTCTGCCGGATATCTGAATGACGTATCTTTAAACGGTCTGATATCTGTGTAGTACGGCCATATGTGTGCCTCGGGATATATGACAATATGATTCCATTTTGAACGTTCGAGAAGCGCGGAATGAAAGCGTCTTATTCCCGAAACATCATTCGGAAGCGGCATTCCGCCGAGCGATTTGACCAGATTCCGAACGCCCGGAATGGACACCGCGTCGGGACTTGTGACAATATAGGCCTTACGCGGGAATACGGCGATATTAGGCGTAAACGCATCGCCGGCGGCGCGCGTATGATTGCCGTAGATAAAGCATCCCGACAAGAGGTACGGCATCAGGACCTTGCGATTAACTATCTGCTCACCGTAAATCACCTTTTGATACAGATATCCGAGCGGCGTTGCGACAAAATGATGGAGAAGGAAGTTCCATACATTTTTCAGCGGATCGCGAGTGATATATTGATAATCGAGCGGCAGTTTTTTTTGTTTTAATATCGGTATCTGCAAAATCGTCATTTATAGGATCTTTATAATAATACGTTTTTCTCATGGCTTGTATTCGGCAATGGTTTTGAGCATCATCTCTTCCATGCGTTTCATGCAATCATTTTGTGAAAAGCTTTTTCTGAGGGGGGTGTATTCTTCAGATCTTGCGGCGAGCTCGGCGCGGTTTTCATACCAATAATCTATTTTTGAAGCAAGATCGCCGTAATCATGAGGTGCATATAAAGTGTTATCGCCAATCGAAAAATATCGCGTAGCGCTGCGCTTGGAATTACATATTACCGGAACAAGACCGCAGCATATCGCTTCCATGCACGCAATCGCTTCGATTTCAACAATGGCGGTATGTACATACAGATCAGCCGTCTGAAGAACATTGACCATTTCGCTCCGCGTGAAAAAGTGAAATTCGCAATCAATCTGAAGTTTTTTGGCACGTCTTTGAATAAACTTTTTCAAAGGTCCGTCACCTGCGAGAATCACATGAATGTCATCCTTATGCTTTGACAATGCGACGGCTTCCAATAGTTGCTTCTGTGCCTTTTCGCGGCTGTATCTGCCGGAGCAGACGATGGTGAACTTCTTGTTTTTCTTTTTTATTTCAGCCGGAACAAAAACGTCATTTACTCCGTTTGAGATGACGTATGCGTTGGTCTTATGCCCGGACTGTTCTTCAAATATTTCGCGGATAAGCTCACTCGGATAGTGAACCGCATCGCAGTGCTTATAAACCAGGCTATAGAAGGTCTTATATATTTTTCTGTTCATGGCTTCCGAATTCATAAGTCCGAGATGCGCCGTAATGTTTTCCGCCTGGCAATGGAAGCTTGCTGTGACAGGCTTTTTCAACTCCTTGGCTATCTTGATCGTTGTAACCGAAAGCGGAAAAGGCAGTAGCAGATGAACTAGATCGGCGTCGCGGATGGCGTTTTTAAGAAGCTCTTTATCGGGCTTTCCCGGCAAAACCCCGTTTAAACGCAGTATCCAGTTACACACGATACCGAGGTTGAGCGGTTCGACGGTAATATATCCTTCCTCTTTTGAGAGGTCCGGCGAAACAACGGTGACCTCATGACCGCTGTTTTTCAGATAATTGATAAGATTAAGTGCGGCAAGTGTTGTCCCGTTGTTTGCTTCACCGAGGACATCACAAATAACAGTAACTTTCATAAGTCATACTCCATCTTGCTTGGTGAAGGAATTATAGCACATTAAGTTGTCTTTTTCAAGTGCTTTTTATCGCAAATATGGTTATTATCGCGGCAAATAATGTGCTTCAAATCTATATTTTGTGTTGAATTAACAGCAAGACTGTGCTATTATATATACATGAACTCTGAAAGGATCTGCACATCATGGAAATATCCGAAATACTCGCCCGCTGTGATCATACGCTTCTCGCTCAGACAGCCACATGGGACGAAATACGAGCCGTCTGCGATGACGGAATAAAATATAAAACCGCTTCTGTATGCATTCCTCCGGTGTATGTCGAAAAGGCAAAGGACTACGTCGGAGATAAGCTTAAGATATGCACCGTCATAGGCTTCCCAAACGGCTACTCCACTACCGCCGTAAAGCTATATGAAACCGCAGATGCGCTGAAAAACGGCGCTGATGAAATAGATATGGTGATCAATATCGGTCTGCTTAAAGCAGGGCTTTTTGACGAGGTCTCAAATGAGATACGTCAGATCAAACAGCTTTGCGGCTCAAAAGTATTGAAAGTCATTATCGAAATATGCCTGCTCACCGAAGAAGAAAAGATCGCAATGTGCCATATTGTCACCGAGGCAGGCGCCGATTACATCAAGACGTCCACAGGATTTTCGTCGTGCGGAGCAACACGTGAGGATGTTTCGCTGATGCGCGCCAATGTCGGAAGCGACGTTAAGGTAAAAGCCGCCGGAGGTATTTCCGACCTTTCAGACGCAGAAGATTTTATAAAGCTCGGAGCAGACAGACTTGGCACAAGCAGAGTTGTAAAAGCCGTGAAAAAACTTGAAAACGAGAGGAGCTGACCATGACCAAACGCGTTTTTATCATCGTTCTCGACAGCCTTGGCATCGGAGAACTTCCGGACGCCGATGCTTTTGGCGACGCAGGAAGCAATACCCTCTCAACGATACGGAAAAGCAAAAAGTTTTTTGCCCCGAATTTAGAAAAGCTTGGGCTTTTTAATATCGACGGCGTCGGTGGCAACGGTAAAGCCGCGGCAAGCTATGCAAGAATGAGCGAAGCTTCTCTTGGCAAGGACACCACCGTAGGTCACTGGGAGATCATGGGACTTATTTCAGAGAAAGCACTGCCTACTTTTCCAAATGGATTTCCGAGCGAAATCATTGAAAAATTCTCCTCAGCCGTTAATCGCGGAGTGCTATGCAATAAGCCCTATTCGGGAACAGAAGTAATAAAAGATTACGGAGACGAACACATCAGAACCGGCAAACTGATAGTTTATACCTCGGCAGACAGCGTGTTTCAGATTGCGGCTCACGAAGATATTGTGGCTGTAGATGAGCTTTACCGTTACTGCGGGATCGCCCGCGAAATGCTTTGCGGCGATTACGGAGTGGGACGCGTCATTGCGCGCCCTTTTACAGGTATATACCCTTTTTCAAGAACTTCAAACCGCCACGATTTTTCACTCGTGCCGCCGCGCAAAACGCACCTCGACTTATTGCATAAGGCGGGTCTCGCTACTGTTTCCGTCGGAAAAATATATGATATATTTGCCGGCAAAGGCATTTCTGATTCATACAAGACAAAAGACAATCAGGACGGAATGGACAAAGCTATTGAGCTTGTGCAAACGGATTTCCATGGCGTATGTTTTGTCAACCTTGTGGAATTTGACAGCGTATTCGGTCATAGAAACGATATTGACGGCTATGCCAACGCCATATCCGAATTTGACGTAAGACTGGGAGAGCTCATCGGGCTTCTTCACAGTGACGATATACTCATCATAACCGCAGACCACGGCTGTGACCCCGGAACTGCTTCAACAGACCATTCAAGAGAATATACGCCCATGCTCATATACGGCGACGCCGTGAAACCCGGTGTGAATCTCGGAACGAGAAGCACGTTCGCCGATATAGGCGCAACGGTGCTTGATATATTCGGCGTAAGCAAGATGACGACTTCGGGCACAAGCTTCCTGACGGAGGTTTCAAATGCTGAATTATAAAAAACTCATGCAGTACGCGGAAATGGCCCGTGTCAAAGCGTACGCACCGTATTCAGGATTCTATGTGGGAGCGGCACTGCTTACGGCTTCAGGAAAGGTATATACAGGATGTAATATTGAAAACGCGGCGTTTTCCCCGACAAACTGTGCCGAACGTACCGCTTTTTTCAAAGCCGTAAGCGACGGAGAAAGAAACTTTTCTGCCATTGCGGTCGTGGGAGGACAGAAAGACGCGCTTGCCGATATTTGTACCCCGTGCGGTGTATGCAGACAGGTCATGGCGGAATTTTGCGACAAAAATTTTGAGATCGTGCTCGGAAATCCGGAAAAATATGAGATATATCATCTTTCCGAGCTGCTTCCACACTCATTTTCGAAAAAAGACATTGAATAAATAGCGGAGTCAATTATGAGAGTATATGACATAATTCAGAAAAAACGCGACGGTTTTGAGCTGGGCGACGAAGAGATCGCCGAATTGATTGCAGATTATGTAAGCGGAAAGATACCCGATTATCAGATGGCGGCGTTTTGCATGGCGATATATTTTCGCGGAATGACAGCAAATGAAACACTGGCGCTCACGCTTGCAATAAGAGATTCGGGAGAAACGCTCAATCTTTCAAATATAAACGGCGTCAAAGCCGATAAACACTCCACAGGAGGCGTCGGAGACAAAACGACCCTTATTGTCGCACCCATCGTTTCCGCGCTTGGCGTGAAGGTCGCGAAAATGAGCGGACGCGGTCTTGGACATACCGGAGGAACTATCGATAAGCTTGAAGCGTTTTCCGGGCTTCGCACCGATATTTCGGTAAGCGAGCTTGAAAGTATTGTTAACAAAACAGGAATTGCCGTTGTCGGTCAAAGCGATACCCTCGCGCCGGCTGATAAAATGCTGTATGCGCTTCGTGACGTCACCGCAACGGTGGACAGCATACCGCTTATCGCATCAAGTATAATGGGAAAAAAGCTTGCAGCCGATGATGACTGCATAGTTCTCGATGTAAAAACCGGCAGCGGCTCATTTATGAAAACGCTTGAAAAAAGCCGCGAGCTTGCATCCCTTATGGTAGATATAGGAAAAAAGGCGGGCAAAAGAATCCGCGCCCTGATCACCGATATGGACGTACCGCTCGGCAACGCCATCGGAAACTCTTTGGAAGTTATCGAAGCGATAGACGTACTAAAAAACGAAGGTCCTGCTGATTTAACCGCGGTCTGCACAGCGCTTTCGGCGCACATACTCTCGCTTGCCGGATATGGTAATTATGAAGCATGCGCCGCAAAGGCATCGGCGGCAATACAAGACGGAAGCGCGCTTAAGAAGCTCGCTCAGATGGTGGAAGCACAGGGCGGCGATCCCGATTGGGTATTCGACACATCTCATTTTCCCAAAGCCTCTTTCTCTAAAGAGGTATGCGCCAAAGCGGAGGGGTTCGTCTTCTCGGTCGACACCGAAGGCTATGGAACGGCGTCAATGCTACTGGGAGCAGGCAGAAGCAAAAAGGACGACATTATCGACCATTCATCCGGCGTTTATCTGAAGAAGAAACCCGGAGATCATGTAAAAAAAGGCGAAGCAATCGCCGTTCTTTACACGAACAACGAAGCTTCGCTTGACAAAGCCGAAGAAAAAATTCTTTCTTCAACAGTCATAAGTTCAGAAAGACCGCAAGACAGACAGCTCATACTTGATGTGATCGAATAAACTGATTTCAAATCGAACGGACACCGCCGATCGGCGGTGTCCGTAACTTTTTTATTCTCAAACCGAGGAAGATTCTTCGCCATTGCGGCAGGCCAGGAGCTTGTTTCCGTTTTCGAAAACAGAAACAACAAACTCGCCGCAGTCGTTCTTTTCGCCGACAACATCAACTATACGACCGCTGATATGAAGATTCTTCATTCTGAAATACGGCAGTTCAAGCGGTATGTGAGGAACTACAGAAAACGTATTAAGCCCGGTCGGCTTTATGCCGAGCATACCCTCTGTAATAATACGGCAAAACAATGCGCTTTCGCCACTGAGATGCCGCTTATCGCCCTCGGGCCATGCCTCGATCGCGTATGGCACTCTTGAACCAAGCAGGCGGCTTTCCGTATAATAGAGGATGTCCTCAAAGCATTCGTCTTGTTTACCGCACATACAGAAGCCCTTATATGCGTAAAGACCAGCTCTGTCCCAAATAGTGGCGTTCTTATTTTCATCACCGAGCTCGCACGACAAAACGCCGCCGTCAGCACGGAGATAACTGCTACGAAGTGCGGCCACAGTTCCGTCGATACGCTTCAGATTCATGCAAAGGGGCAGCGATATCCATGCGCGGAGTGTGTCAAAGCCCTTGGAATAACGATATGTTTCAAAACCATGCAGTGTTGCGGAGAAATATTTTTCGCTGTCCTTTGCAAGCGAGTCCGCAAAGCTACGGCATTTAGCGGCAAAATCAGGGTCGCCCATAGAATCTGCAAGTACTGCCATTTCACGAAGTCCGCCGAGGCAAAGCATGGACGTGCTGAGATTAGCGCGATTGTCTGTCGGGAAACGACCTTCGAGCTCGTCGCTGTCCGATCTGATAACCCCCTCCTCAAGACGGTTTCTCTCACAATATTCAACGCACCAACGAAGCGCCGGGTACATTTCCTCGGCGATATGTTTGTCTCCGCAATAAAGCGCAAACAGTGTGCCGCCGTAAAGATACATCGCTGCGTCTCCGCGGTCTCCCGCGCCTTCCCAGATATCCGTGCCTTCAGCGATGACCGACGACGGAATGTGAGTATAAAAATCATCCATAAAAGGCATATAATGTCTGTATGCGTTCATAGATGCGTCTATTGCGTCATTATCTCCGGTAAGTGCAAAATGAGGTCCGGCGTATTCGACCTGGTCGTTGCACCACGAGGCGGCATAATACGAACCGCCGCCCGGCGAATGAAGCAGCTTGCCGTCGCTCATTCTGAAAATACTTTCACCGGCACGGAATTTTGCAAAAGCAAAAAAGCAGTCGAGTTCCGGTATACCGCATTCGAACACAAGCTGTTCGCTACAAAGCTGTGTTATACGTTTCAAACGCGCTTCAAGCTCTTTTTCATAATCGATGACCGGCGCACTGTCGATAGCGCGTCTGCCGACATAATAAATGCAAAATGTAAGAACCGCGCCCGATTCTATCTTGTGAACGCCTGCCGCACCCGAAGAAAGAAGCGATTCAACGTAATATATTCCCTTTGTGCCGCGTCCCCGGCAGGCAAGCACGTTATCCGGCGCTTTAACTTCAAAAAGAACATTTTTGCCGGCGGTATTCTCTACGCTGACTATCTCACAGATTGCCATTTCTTCTTCGCAAGGGAGGAATTTTCTTGTTATCACAACACCGTCCGCAGAAGTCTTTGCCTCCAGCAAGCCGCTGAGCCTGAACCCAAGCGCCCGTTCTTCGATCTCATTGCCGTCAAGACGATATGCAGGAAGCGAGCTTTCCGGAATCGGGCATCTGAATGATGCGTGAGTGTTATTCGGAATGGTTCTGAGGCGCGGATAGACGACGAATCTGTCAAAAAGCGCTTTTCCGCCCTCATCACGTCCGTATTTTATGAAACAGTCAGCTCCCTTTCCGCTCATCTCATACTCTTCCGTAAAAGGCGAAGCGGGATCATTGTCTTCCCATTCGATAACGGGAGGGTTTGTGCTGATTATCTTCCAATAATGCTTTACTTTATTCATTTACTAACTCCTTTTTACAATTACGTCTTACTCAGGAATGCAAATCATCGAGGAATGCATTGAGTTTTTCGAGACCGTGCTTACAGCCAAGCTTTCTGCCGTAATATGATGCAAAAGCGAAACCGACTGTCATAATCACAAAGCTTATTAAAATAAATCCAAGAATATAATTCGTAGCGCCGGTTATGACAAAACTGCTCAAAGTATCTGAATTTGTCATATAGGACAGCGCGTTATGTTTATCCAAAACGCCAAACAGCGAAGCAAACGTTGCAGAAGCGTACCAGTATTGGCAGCCGAAAAGCCCGCTGTAATTAGACGGAAAAATGTACCATACATTTATTACAAGCACAATGAATGCGGAGATCGCCATTTGAAATTTCGATTTTCTCGGAGAAATAGCTTCGCGCGAGCTGTATGCCAGCTTGTTCGCGGTAAAATAGCTGCACACAAATGCACCGCCGATGAGCGCGGCAGTTGTGAAAAAACCCATAATAGGATAAACGACATTGAAGAGATACGATGGGTCGCCTTTAAGCTCCGACAGAGAGGGAGTGCGTAAAAACAGTGATACCAAGGTTCTCATCAATAACGGAAACATCGAAGCGATAACTCCGGCTACCGTGTATACAAATACATTGAATAAAAAACCGCTGTATTTTGTTGTTTGCTTGTCCATAGAAGTACCTCCTGAGGTACAATTTTATTGTTCGGGGTAACATCATTATATCACGCGGTCGCGTGATTGTCAAGGGAGTTCGCAGAGTTTTTTGGGGGATTTTTGCAAAAAGCCAATGCCGAACCCATGATATAAGGGCTGTCGAGTTAAAACAGCCCCAAAGGATATTCAGTGTTCAGCGTCTTGCGCGTTCGCAGATGATATCTATCATTTCGCCGACATTCTTCATGCCCGAAACTTCTTTCATCTTGAATTTCATGGCGAATTCGTTTTCAACCGCAGAAATGAGATTGATATGTTCAAGGCTATCCCAATCCTCGATGTCGTCCGACATAGTGCGGCGTGTGATGACAATGCGCTTATCATCGAAAACGTTTCTGAATATTTTTGTAAGGCGCGGCATTACATCCTGTTCGTTAAGCATTTTTTTCCTCCTGAGATACATCAATATATCTGTTTTTATTATTGTAATCGGCGACACAGAGCGTCCAAACAGTGTTGCCGTTATCATCCGAAACATTTTCAAAGCCGAAATCACCGAACAGCTCTTTTACCATGCCGTTCTTTTTGGTCGGATAGTAATAGCCGAAGATCTTTTCGACTCCCCTATCGCGGCATTTCGAAACCAAGGCGTCAAGCATGGCGTACTCCATATCGCGTTTTAGAACGCGGCAGCTCATGAGCCACACATCGATATCGAGTTTTTTTCCGTCGATATGACCTATAACAACAGAGACAACGCCGTTATCGCCGAATTTATCAGAAAGCCGTCCGTACAAGGTAATATAGTCTGAAGATGAGGCGCACTTTTCGATCTCCTCGACCGTATAGCGCTTTGTTGTGACGTTGAACTGATTTGATTTATTGGTGAGCTGTGCGATGCGCGATATATACATAGGGATGAATTCGCGTATCTCACCCTTCATCTGAAGATTTTGAAGGTACTCGCCGTAATCAGCGTATTCGCTTTTCATTTCGTCGCGCTTTACATTCTGGGCATACATCTCGCCGCGTTTGGCGTCTTCCTCCGTAAATGAAGTTACCTCAAAGAAAGCGCTTTTATCAAGAACGCGGATATATTCATGCGGTTCGCCGATTTCGGGAACAGCAACGCCAGGAACATTTGCGCTAACTATATCCCTCTCAGCGGGATTATCATCCACAAACACAAAAGCATCCGTGCCGAGCTCAAGGGCAGCCGCCGTTTCTTTGAGGTTGATATCCTTGGGATTCCAATTAGCCTTTATCAAGGTAAAATCATCCAGGGAAAGCCTGCTGTCAGGATGGCCAAGCCCGGCAATTGCGTTCTCACGGTCGTTTTTTGAGTTTACTGTAAGAAGTACGCCAAGCTGTTTATGCGCCTTTACATACTTCTGAAACTCGTCGTAGCATTGCGCCGTCGGAGTTTCTTCACCAAGTTCAAGATTTTCAACTCCGTCATCTCCTACAATACCGCCCCACAGAGTGTTGTCCATATCCAGCGACAGCACCTTCTTGTTTTTTCCGAATATCGATTTAATAATAGACGCGAGATTATATGAGAAATACGGTATCGCTTCCATGGTCATGGCATATTTGAACATATACCAGCTTGTAAGATCTGTCCACTTGTCAAGTCCGTATGAAGCGGAAATATAGTTTATATCGTTGATATAAAACCCCGTATGAGCTTCGGCGTACTGCGCGAAACGCTCGTTCATTCGGTTTATATATCTTACCGCACCGCGATGATCATAGCAATCGCGATTACCAAGAAGACGGTAAAACGGCATTTCAAAATTATTTTGTATAATGACGCAGCCGAAGCGCTCGCCGAGCTTATTCCAAACAGTTTCAAAGCGCGCGAACTGTCTTTCAAGCAAAAGTTCTGTATCGGACGCGCTATAAGACATATCCGGAAGACCTTCGGAAAGGTTTCTGTTGGTGGTGTGGATATAAATTATATCAGGTTCAAATGCCACAAGCTCGGCATTGCCGAACACGGCATCCTCAAAATATTTATTATATTCCGACTGCCAGAACTCCGCTTCAATTCCCGCGTCAAGCAGAAACAGATCGAGCATACGGCAGATATCGTTGGTTGTAGAACCGCCGAGAACGGCGATCTTCTTTTTTATGCGAACGGAACCGTCACCAATCAGCCCGGTACGGATCGAACGGCGATTTCGCAAGATATACGCGGGATCGAACGGATAGCAGAGCTCTTTCATCAAATGATCCTTTCAGAAATTATTTGCCGATGGTAGTGATTTTTTCGATACGGCTGTTGATACTGCTGCCCACCGCAGAATAGCTGCACATTGCAAACACCACATCGGTAATGCCGCGGTTTTGAATAAAATCGACGGCGTTGACGTTCATATAACGCAAATCTGCAACATAGATCTCTTCAAATGAGCTGAGGAACAGCGGAGACAGAGCGTTTCCATAGCTATCCTTGATGATCATAAGCTTTCTGCCGTTGTTGCAAACCGGCGACTTGATCTTTACCATATAATCATCATTTCCGAGGAAGGTGCTGTACCAACCGGATTTCATATCATCACGTATGAACCAAAAGATATCATGCTCGGTGATAAACTGAAAATCCTTATTATAGAAGTTTGCGACATGTTCTACCTTAGGTACAAGAGTGATGAAATCCTCTGGATTGTTTAAGAGTTTGGCGGACTTTGTAAAGCTATACATCGTTCCGACATAACCTTCGCGGCGGTTGAGTTCATATTCGCTCATAGGAGCAAACGGAACACCTGCTGTCTTTGCAAACTCTTCAGCGGCATAAAAAGCCCCAAGCCCTGTCCAGTGGTGATCGGTACGGGCATAAATCTCCTCAGAAGTATGCTTTTCCAAAGCATGATAGGCATCGACATATATGACGCCGGAGAGATTTTCTTTAATAACGTTATCGGTCTTAATGGATTGATCCCACAGATTGCCGTACTTAGAGCTGCCTTTTATATAAAACGCGCACTGTTTCGGAATGACCATCGAATAGACCTTTACACCGGGAACTTTTGCGGCAAAAGCATTGACGCGTGACGCATATGTCTTTGCCGAAGCATCGCTGTGATAATAGACCTCCATGGCCCTGACATTTGAGCCTTTGCCGAGAATCACAATGTTATTGATGATCTCTTGCTCCAGGGGAACGGGTTCGGAAGTTTCTTCAGATGTGGGCTCAGACGGTTCTTCAGATGTGTCGGACTGTTCTTCGGATGTATCCGGGTCTGACGAAACATCGCCGTATTCAGACGAAGGCTCAGAAGGATCATAGCTGACCTCCGTATCGGAGACGGGCTCTGAGACAGGTTCGGGCGGAAGACTGCTCTCATCGCCGTAAAACTCTTCATCCTCCGGAATACCGTAATAAGCCTTTATCTTGCTTGCGTTACGTTTGAATTCGTCGCGTCCATGCACCGTATCGGTGAAATAGCGGCTGAGGTTAGTAGTATACTCGCCAGAAAAGAACGAACCAAGCGTGAATTCCGGCATCTGTGCAAGCTCTTTGTCATATGCGGATTGTTCCGTGCGTTTGAAAAAGAGGCAAAACACCATCTCGTATATAAAAACGGTGGCAATGACCGCTGCAAAGATCAACAGCGTCAGATTATAAAACATTTTACCGATTGATGAAGACTTTTGTTTCTTATTGTTCATAGTTAAAAATTCATATAAAGGAATGGATTATTGGTGAGGAATGAGTCGACAAGCAGATTCATACAGACAAACAGCATTGCACAAACGACCGCCGTCTGAATGAGATTTGCGACGCCCTGACCGAAATACGACATTTTTCTGACGCGGTTTTTAATAGCCGGTACGATCGGAAAGCTCGCCACTATCGCAACGAGGAACAGCCAGATATAGCTCTTGAAATCGATTATCGTCTGCTCGGAAATAAATTCGTTTCCGTTCGCGCCGATCAGGGATTTAAAGAACATGCCCATTTCCGTCATATCGGTAAAATAGAATATGCCGAAACCGAGTATAATAACTATTTTATTATAGATGTGCATAACGAGGTCGGGGATTCTTTTAAGTCGCTTTTTCCCTGCAAGCGATTCCAAAAAGATAAACAAACCGAAATACAACCCCCAAAGAACGAAGCTCCACGACGCGCCATGCCAAAGACCGGTGGTAAACCACACCAAAAGCAGCGACAGATACTTACGCCTCTTGCCGAATATCGGAACATAAAACAGATAATCGCGGAAGAATGAGCCGAGAGAAATATGCCAGCGTTGCCAGAATTCGCTTATGGAACGGCAGACAAACGGATGGTTGAAGTTTTCGTCAAAATGGAAGCCGAATATCCGTCCCATACCTATCGCCATATCCGAATAGCCGGAGAAGTCAAAATAGACCTGAAGCGAATACGCAATTACGCCTATCCATGTGCCGACAACCGTCGAGCTTGCGACATTGACGGCGGTAGTAACGCCTTCCGCCGATTTTTCGACATTGAACATCAACTCAACAAGCAGATTCAGGTTATTGGCAATAAGAACCTTTTTGGTAAGACCGACTATCAGACGCGAAGCGCCTTCGGCGAAATCAACGATCGTTGTACGGCGGTGTTTTATCTCTTCGGCAATGGTCTCATATCTGACGATAGGACCGGCGACGAGCTGCGGAAAAAGCGAAACATACATAAGAAGGTCGGCAAACCTGCGCTGAGCGCTTACCTTATCCCAGTACACATCCATCATATATGAAA
>CAZVSW010000039.1:0-14255 GCA_964630005.1 uncultured Ruminococcus sp.
GAAGCTTCGCCGTGTGCAGAAATCTTTTTAAAAGCGTTTTTAATTTGTGTTTTCAGGGTCTGTTTATCGCCGCCTTCAAGGCTGAAGGTCGCACAAACGAGCACAAAAGGTCTGTGCTGTAAAACGCTTGAACGGTAACCGAACTCCATTTCTTCGCGTCTGAGCAGACGGCGTCCGCCTTTTTCGTCGATCACCTCGGCCGAATCGAAGATCATGGAGATATCATGTTCATAAGCGCCCGCGTTCATGAAAACGCCGCCGCCGACCGTGCCGGGTATGCCGTAAAGAAATTCCGCGCCCGTAAGCGACGCGTCGCGCGCCGCCACCGCAATTGACGAAAGCGATGCTCCGGCGTCGGCGGTGACGGTGCTTCCCGAAACGCAGACTTTTGTCATGCGAGAGGTGATGATTACCGCTCCGTCAATACCTCCGTCGCGTATAAGCGTGTTCGACATGTTTCCGAGTATGACCGCCGAAGGGTAATCGCGCAGTGCGTCTTCAAGCTCCTTTGGCGATTCGGGGAACAGTATGACGTCGGCATTGCCGCCCGTTTTGAAGGAAGAATATCTGGCGAGGCTTTCGTTTTCTCTGATAATCACGGCTTACAGCTCCTATAGTCAATGATCTGAAAAATCTATATATACTTATTATATATGTTTTTGCGCCGATTGTCCACCCTTTTTATAACAATTTTTAGCAATTGTAATATTGATTATGCTTGACAAAAAAAGTGCTTTGGATTAATATTATCATAAATAAATTACACGGAATGAAAAATATGAGATACACTGTACCCGAATATTATAAAACCTTTTCCTGCAAGGGTGGGGAATGCAGGCATACCTGCTGTCACGGCTGGGGGATCACGCTTTCGATGGATGAGTATTACAAAATTCTCGGCATGGACTGCGACCCGCTTCTGAGACGCCGTTTGGATACGGCGTTCTATCCGGTGGAAAACCCTACAAAGGAGCGCTTTGCGGCGGTCAACCACCGCTATGACGGCGACTGCCCGCTTCATGCCGAAGACGGTCTTTGCGAACTGCACCGCCAGATGGGCGAGGGAGCTATTCCTTCCGTATGCCGCATGTATCCGCGCTCTGTGCGCTTTGGCTGTTGTTCCTGCACAAACAGCTGTGAGGCAACGCTGGAGGCGCTCATGAAGTCCGACGGGATCATCGGCTTCACAGACGCCGAATACGATTATCCGTATGGCAGGGAAGAAATAAACAGCAACGCCGAAGCGCTGCTTTCAAAAGCGATCGCCGCTCTTTCCGACGCTTCGATCCCGCTCAAAAGGCGGGTCATGCGCGTCGCTCATGAAAACGGCGCAGAGCTTACTGCATCGGAGCTTCATTTTGATAAGCTTTTCGGGATGCTTAAGGCACTTTCGGAAAACAGCGAGGCGCTTTCGGAATATTTCATTCCGCTGTTGCCCTGTTTCGGGGAAAACGGAGAGAATGTGTCTGCGCTTATAGAAAAGTTTGAAAATTCCTTTCCGAAGCACGAAGTGTTTTTTGCCAATATTCTGATAAATCACGTGTTTTACGACCGATTTGCCTGCGACGGGAGCACTGCGGCGGCTGAAAAGAGCTCGCGTGCGCTGTGCGCTGTCTATGGCATAATGCGTCTTGCGGCGGCAGGCTCGGCGGCTCTTGACGGCGGCGCAAACTCGCTTGTAGACACAATAGCCGGGGTGTTTCGGTGGATAGAGCATTCGTCTTTTGACTCTGCCGTGTGCAGATATATGGCGAAAGCGGATATCGACCCCGGGGAATGGCTAATGATTTAATTAAATTAGTAAAAAAATTCCGCTGCGGTATTGACTGCGGCGGTTTTTTCTTTTATAATTAATTCCCACAGTCAACGAGTTGTTTCGGATGAAGCACGAAAAATATTTTTTAAAAAATTTTATTTCAGCGCGACGCATCCGAAAAAAAGTTGTCTTTATTAGTGAGCGGATCTCACGGAAAGGAGTGCCCCTCAATGGAGGATTCCTGCATCGTATCGCTGTTTTTTGACCGCGACGAAAGCGCCCTTGCCGAAACACAGAAAAAGTACGGCGCTTATCTGAAGCGTATATCAATGAATATTCTGGACGATCTGTCCGACAGCGAGGAAATCGTAAACGATACATATCTGAGCGCCTGGAACAGCATTCCGCCGAATAAGCCGGAGCGGCTTGCTCCGTACCTCGGCAGGATTGCGCGGAATCTGTCTCTGAACCGTTATAAGAGCAGACACGCGCAAAAGCGGTCGGGCGGCGAATTTGCTTTGTCGCTTGACGAGCTTGACGAATGTGTGCCGGACGCAGACGATACGGCTTTGTTTACGGGCGAACAGATAAGCGAATTTTTAAGGCAAGAGCCGAGGAATGTTCGCAGTGTGTTCGTGTGCAGGTATTTTTACGGCGAGACGATAAAAAACATCTCAAAGAGATTCGGGTATTCCGAAAGTAAGATCAAGTCAATGCTCCTGAGAACGCGAAACAGGCTTAAGCGTCATCTCGAAAAGGAAGGGATAACGGTATGAAAAACGAAAAATTGGTGAGGGCGATCTCTGATATCGACGACGATCTCATTGAAGAAGCCCATGCTGATTTGCTAAGGCGAAGGACGCCGGGCGTATGGCTTCGGCTCGCTTCTGCCGCGTGTCTGGCAGCGGTAATATTTGCAGCGGTGATTTGGCACAGGGTCACTGATGTGAATATTTCGCTTTTCGGTAAAAACGCGGCTGATCATGATGCCATAATGCTTTCCGAAGAGAATGACGTTTTTAAGCGTGTCATTATGCGCTGTCAGAGCGTCGACGCGGACGACTATCTGCTTGAGATTCCCGTTCACGTTGAGGCAAACGGCAAGACCGCTGTATCTGTTTTCGGAGGAGGACTTTTTGTCCGCGACCGGGATTCAGACGGTCTGCTGTCCTCTGGCGTCAGCGCCGAACTGTCGGGCGACGCCGATATCGTGTGGGAGGTGTGTCTTATGGACACTGCCGCCCGCTACGAAATGAAAATCATAAACCGCAGAGGCGAATTCACTGTCACGCTTTCTTACGACGAAGAAGCGCATGACTGGAAGCTTACTACGGAAAAACGAAAGGAAAAAACAACATGAAAAAAACACTCGCATTTATTCTTGCAGGACTTATCGCATTCTCCTTTGCTGCTTGCGGCAACAAAGGCGAAGAATCTTCTGAAGAGTCTTCTGAAGAAGCTGTCATCAAGGTGGTCGACCCCCTCGAAGTTATGGAAAACGTATGGAGCGCTCACACCGAAGATGAGACCTTCCCCGCAATGGGCGGCGACATGACCGAAGAACACATGACTCAGGGTAAACCCGGCGTATATTCTATCGACGACAGCGCCACTCTCGATAACACCCTTGCATATCCTCAGGCAAAGATCGACAGCATCACTTCCGCAGTATCTCTTATCCACATGATGAACGCAAACACCTTCACCGCAGGCGCATATCACCTTGCTGACAGCGCTAACGCCACCGATATCGCTGCGGAGATCCGCAACAATATTCAAAACAGACAGTGGATGTGCGGTTTCCCCGACAAGCTTATTGTTGTTGTTATTGACGAATGCCTTGTTTCAGCTTTCGGTAACGAAGAACTGATCAACAACTTCAAAAAGCACCTCACCGATACTTATCCTACCGCAACTGTAGTATACGACGAAGCCATTGAATATTAAGAGGAGGTAATATGCTCTTTTCAAGCATACCGTTCCTGTTCTATTTTCTCCCGCTCACGATGATACTTTATTTCGTCGCGCCCGGCAGGCTTAAAAACACGGTGCTGCTTTTTACCAGTCTGCTGTTTTATGCCTGGGGCGAACCGAAATATCTCATTTTCATGCTGGGAGCCATACTTCAGGGCTATATCCTTGGTCTTCTTATCGGCAAGTACCGCGGAACAAAGCTTTCGAAGGTGTTTGTAACGCTTTCGATCGTCATCAGCCTCGGTCTTCTTTGCTACTGCAAATACGCCGATTTCTTCATCAGCAATTTCAATGCCATAACCGGTCTTTCTGTGCCGCTTCTGAAGATCGCTCTGCCGATAGGTATCAGCTTCTACACCTTTCAGATACTCAGCTATACCGTCGATGTATACCGCGGAGAGGTGGCGTCTCAGAAGAATATCATCAACTTCGCCGCATATGTGGCGATGTTTCCGCAGCTTATCGCAGGCCCAATCGTAAGATACTCCGACATCGCCGCTCAGCTTGAAAACCGTACCCATACGATGGAAAAGACTGCGTACGGCGTAAAACGCTTTACCATCGGTCTTGCAAAGAAAATACTTCTTGCAAACGTTTTGGGCGAGCTTGTCAGCGAGTTCAAGGGCAGCGACGAAAAATCCGTCCTTTTCGTGTGGATATATGCGATCGCGTATACACTGCATATATACTTCGACTTTTCCGGCTACAGCGACATGGCTATCGGACTTGGAAAAATATTCGGATTTGATTTCCTCGAAAACTTCAACTATCCCTATATTTCGTCCAGCATAACCGAATTCTGGAGACGCTGGCATATGTCTCTCGGCTCGTGGTTCAGAGATTATCTTTACATACCGCTCGGCGGAAACCGTGTTTCAAAGTGGAGATGGTTTCTCAATATACTTGCAGTGTGGATGGCTACCGGCTTCTGGCACGGTGCGGAGTGGAACTTCATACTTTGGGGTCTCATGTATGCCGTTTTGCTTATTTCCGAAAAGCTTTGGATCAAAGACAAAGTGCCGAAAGCTGTCGGACATGTCTATACGATGCTTTTCGTGATTCTGGGATTTGTTTTGTTTGACGCCGCCGGAGTCGGTGACGCCTTTGCAAATATCGGCGCGATGTTCGGCGCTTCCGGGCTTCCTGCCGTGACCTCCGAAACGCTTTACAACCTCAGAAGCTACGGCGTAGTGCTTGTCATTTCGGTGATCTGCGCGACTCCGTTTATCTCAAAGCTTGCGGCGCGTGTCAGAAATTCCGCGGCGGGCGACCGTGTACTCAATATTGCCGAGCCGGTTCTGATCATTGTCGCTTTGGCTGTATGCACTGCGTTCCTCGTTGACGGTTCGTTCAATCCGTTCCTGTATTTCAGATTTTAAGGGGGAGAGAAGATGAACGAAAAACTCAGAAATATAATAACAGTAGCACTGGCTGCACTGTTCATACTCGGCTTTTCCCTCTGGGGGCTCATTGCACCCGATAAAGAGCTTTCGCTGAGCGAGCGGCGTAAGCTCGCGCAGTTCCCCGAAATATCGTGGAAATCTATCAAGGACGGAAGCTTTATGAGCAGTTTTGAAGACTATACGCTCGATCAGTTTCCTCTGAGGGATGAATTCCGCACCCTTAAGTCGGTCACATCGCTCTATGCAATGGGCAGACTGGATAACAACGATATCTATGTTTCAAACGGTTTTGCATCAAAGCTTGAATATCCGCTGAATGCTTCGTCGCTGAAGTATGCTTCCGGCAGATTCGAATATGTGTATGACCGTTATCTGAAGGACAACGGCTCAAAGGTATATCTTTCCGTAGTGCCTGATAAAAACTATTTCATGGCGGCGGACGGAGGATATCCGTACCTCGACTATGCGGAGCTTGTGAACTCGCTCAGAGAACAGGTCCCGTTTGCCGAGTATATCGATATTTTTCCGCTTCTTGAGCTTGACGATTACTATAAGACCGATACGCACTGGCGTCAGGAAGAGATACTCGACGTGGCGCGCAAGCTCGCTTCGGGCATGGGCGTTGAGCTCAGGGCAGAGTACACCAAAAAGGACGTGGGCGTTCCGTTTTACGGCGTCTATTACGGGCAGTCGGCGCTGCCACTTCCCGCCGAGAAGATATACTGCATGGAAAGCGATATCTTCTCCTCATGCACGGTGTTTGACTTTGAGACGAATAAAGAAATGAGCATATATGAAATGGACAAAGCCGACGGAAACGATCCGTACGAATTGTTCCTCGGCGGTTCAAAGTCGCTCATTCAGATCGATAACCCCAATGCGACCACCGATAAGGAGCTCATCATCTTCCGCGACTCGTTCGGAAGCAGTCTGACTCCTTTGCTTGTCGAAGGCTATAAGACCGTCACCGTTGTTGATATACGCTATATCTCGCCGGTGATCCTGGGAAATCTGCTCGATTTCCACGGTCAGGACGTACTGTTTATCTACAGCACGCTTGTTTTGAACAACAGCGTAACAATTAAATAGCTTTGTGACGGGGGGAAAACAAACTGCGTTTTCCCCCCGGACCGCTCTTTTTTAAAGAGGCGTCGCAAGCGAAATCCTTCACAAGGTGTAACGCTTTTCTTTGCGCCGCGTCTTTTTTCTTTTTTGTAAAATTATTGGCAAAGTACTTGATTATCAGAGTAAAGTGCTATATAATTAGAGCGTGTCCACACTGATGCAAAACGTACGTTTTCATGGCGTGAACACGCGCTAAAAGGCAGTATGCGCGCAAATCGACAGGCAAATACTGCATAATCTTGTTTGAAGGAAATTGAGTATAATGATAGAACGTATCAGATCAGAACACACCGATAAGCTTTGCAAAGCAATCGCTTCAATTAAAAACGTCGAAGAAGCTTACCGATTTCTTGACGATCTCTGTACGCTCAGCGAAATTGAAGAAATGAGCAAACGCCTGAATGCGGCGGATATGCTCAGGGAAGGCGTAACATATAACGAGATCGCTGCGCTTACAGGTCTTTCAACCGCCACTATCACACGTGTCAACCGCGCGCTCCGTTTCGGCAGCGACGGTTATCATATGGTGCTCGAAAGGATTCAGCGATGATGCCGTTTCAGGCTATCGCACATAAGTACGATATTTTTAACTCTGCCGATACAGAAGGCTATGTCGGCTTTATCTGCCGCGCTTTCGAAAAGGCGGATATTGCGGTCAGGGAAGTGCTGGACGTCGGCTGCGGCACAGGCGTTATTACGCTGGCGCTGGCAAACCGCGGCTATGATATGATCGGCGTTGATATTTCTGCCGAAATGTTAAGCGAGCTCAGGGAAAAGCCGGGGAGCGAAAATATTCTGCTCCTCCTTCAGGATATGCGTGAGCTCGATCTTTACGGTACCGTGCAGGGGGCTGTCTGTACCTTCGACTGCTTCAATTATTTAAATGACGTCGGCGACCTGAGGGCGGCGCTGTCCTCGGTGGCTTTGTTTACCGAACCGGGCGGCGTTTTTGTTTTTGATATCAACACCAAATACGCTTATGAGCAGGTGTACGGCCGTAACTGCTATGTTTATGAAGACGGCGGCGATATGCTCGTCTGGCAGAATTTTTACAGCCCGAGCACCAAAAAATGCCGTTTTGAGCTCACTCTTTTTGAAGAAAGAGGGGACGCGTATGTCCGCTCCGACGAATCGCAGATCCAGCGCTTCTTTTCCGAAAAAACGGTGAGATCGCTGCTTTCGGAATGCGGCTTTGAGGTTGTCGGCGTGTTTGGCTCGGTAGCCGGCGGACCGCTTACCGAAACGTCCCCGAAAGCGTATTATATTTGCAAAAAAAGAGGTTAATAAGCATGTCTTATATAGTCAGAGCGATGACGCGCGACGGTTCGGCAAGAGCCGTCGTTATCGACGCAAAAAGCATTGTCGAGCGCGCAAGAGAGATCCACTCCACGTCCCCTACGGCGACCGCGGCGCTTGGCAGAACACTCACCGCCGCTTCTATGATCGGCAGTCTTATGGGCAATTCCGACGACCTTCTCACCCTTCGCTTCAAGGGCGACGGCAACGGCGGCACTATCGTCGCCACTTCCGATTATCTCGGAAATGTGCGCGGTTTTATACAAAATCCAAACGTCGACCTTCCGCTTAAATCAAACGGCAAGCTTGATGTTGCCGGCTGTGTGGGGGCGGGTCAGCTCTATGTCCTTCGCGATCTTGGCGAAAGCGAACCTTATGTCGGCATTTCGGATATCGTAAGCGGCGAGATCGCCGAAGATATCGCGGCATATTATGCCAAAAGCGAACAGATCCCGACGCTGTGCGCCCTCGGCGTGCTGATCGGCGTTGATTACAGCGTTGAAACCGCCGGCGGCGTGCTTATACAGCTGCTTCCGAACGCGGACGAGGGCATTATTGATATACTCGAACAAAACGCGGCAAAGCTTCCGCCGCTTACGACAATGCTTAAGTCCATGACTCCCGAGGAAGTCCTTGCGGAATTTCTGAAGGGAATTGAATACGATGTCTTTGATAAAATGGACTGCGAATATCTGTGCACCTGCTCGCGTGAGCGCACGGCTAACGCGCTGATGTCTCTCGGCAAAAAAGAGCTGGAGGAAATGATCGCCGACGGCGGCGCTGAGCTTTCCTGCCAGTTCTGCGATAAAAAATATAAGTTTTCCGCATCCGATCTGCGGGAGCTTGTGAAAGGAATAAACAAAAAATGACAAACGGACGCAAGGTATTTGAAAAGATCAAAAATGTCGCCGATGCGGCGGTGTTTTTCAACGAGTCCGATCAGCTTTGGCTGACAGGCTTTTTCACGACAGACGGTATCGTTGTTGTCGATAGCGAGAAAACTATTCTCGTGACCGATTCGCGGTATTTTGAAGCTGCCGGGATCAAAAAGAACAACGGCGAACTTCAGGGCGACGTCGAGGTGGCTTTGCTCGACAACGGAATCTTTGCCGCTTTTGAAAAATACGTATGCGGCGCTAAGGTGGCGTTCGATTCGGAATGTGTTACGGTCGCACGTCTTGAAGGGCTAAAGAGCCGCTTTGACAAGGAATTTGTCGCCGTGCCGAACATCACCACCGAACTGCGCGCCATTAAGAGCGAGCCGGAGATTTCCTATATCGAAAAGGCGCAGTCGATCACCGACGCGGCGTTCGACCATATTCTCGGCTTTATCAAGCCCGGAATAACCGAGACCGACGTCGCGGCCGAGCTCGAATATTTTATGAAGAAGATGGGCGCGGAGTGCCCTGCTTTTGAAACGATCGCTGTTTCGGGCGCAAAATCTTCAATGCCGCATGGCGTTCCGTCGAATGTGAAGCTGACCGAAAATTCGTTTTTGACAATGGATTTCGGCGCAAAATACAACGGCTACTGCTCGGATATGACCCGTACCGTCGTGCTCGGAAAAGCCGACGACGAGATGAAGCGCGTATATAATACCGTGCTGGAGGCTCAAAAAGCGGGTATCGCCGCCGCTCACGGAGGCGCTAAGGGCTTGGACGTAGATAGAGCCGCCAGAGACATCATCGATAACGCCGGCTATAAAGGTCTGTTCGGTCATTCTCTCGGACATTCGCTCGGCATTGAGATCCACGAAGACCCGCGCTTTGCTCCGAAATTTGATAAAGTTTGCCCGGTAAATGCCATTATAACGGTCGAGCCCGGCATATATATTCCCGGCAAATACGGCGTAAGGATAGAAGATATGGTGCTTCTTACCGACGGCGGCTGCCGCGATCTTACGCACTCGCCGAAAGATCTTATTGAAATATAATTTAAGATAAAAGGTAAAATATTTCAGAAAAGCATTGACAAAGCGTGCGTTTTCGGTTATGATATATTGTAATTATATTTTGTGCTAATTTTGTGCTCATTAAAGGAGAATTTATTTTATGGTTACAGCAGGCGATTTCAGAAACGGTATTACTTTCGAGATGGACGGAAACGTAATGCAGATTATCGAGTTCCAACATGTTAAACCCGGAAAGGGCGCGGCATTTGTAAGAACAAAGCTCAGAAACGTCATTACCGGCGCCGTTACCGAAACCACATTCAACCCCACTGCTAAGTTCCCTACCGCAGTTATTGAAAGAAAAGATATGGAATACAGCTATTCCGACGGCGATCTTTACTACTTCATGGACGGCGAAACCTTCGAACAGGTTCCTCTTGATGCAGACAAGCTTCCCGATAACTTCAAATTCGTCAAGGAAGGCATGGTCTGCCGCCTCATTTCCTACAAGGGCAACGTCTTCTCGGTTGAACCTCCTATGTTCGTCGAGCTTGAGGTCGTCAAGGCTGAACCCGGCGTAAAGGGCAACACCGCTACCAACGTTACCAAAAACTGCGAACTTGAAACTGGTGCGGAAATCAAGATCCCCATGTTCATCAACGAGGGCGATGTTATCCGTATCGATACCAGAACCGGCGAATATCTCGAAAGAGTTTAAGCAAACGACGGGTCTTTCCGTTTAATCAATACATTCCGCCGCCTTTTGCGGCGGAAAATAAAGCTTTGTGAAGGAGAATTATTATGACCATCAACGAAAAAGCTTCATATATCAAAGGTCTTGCCGACGGCATGAAGTTTGATACCACCACCGATACAGGCCGTCTTATCAGCGAAATGCTCGGACTTATGGAAGAAATGGCTCTTTCGATTTCCGATCTTGAAGACGAAAACGCACGTCTTGAAGCGTATATCGATGAGATAGATCACGATCTCGCAGATGTTGAAGAGGAACTTTACGGCGACGACGATTGCTGCTGCTGCGATGACGATGATTGCTATTGCGACGATGATTGCTGCTGCTGTGACGATGACGATGATTGTTGCTGCTGCGACGAAGAAGAGGACAACGAATAGTCTTTTGTCTGACAATTGAATTTTGTGTGCCGGTGTCGGCGGCGATGCGATGCCGTTTACATCGGTACGCTTTCATTATGAGGTATATATAATGATCAAAACAATAAATCTTTGCTTTTTTCCCGCTTCCGATCCGCTTGAACAGTCACTTTCAAGAGTGAAGGCTGCCGGCTTTGAGGCGGTCGAGCTCAATATGACCGAAGAAAACGTCTCTGAGGGCGGTCTGTGGTACGGTTCTACCGACGAGGACGCGCTCGGAGTCAAGGCGCTTCTTGAAAAATACGGTCTCGCATGTGCCGGTCTTGTCACAGATAAGCTGTGGGTCTATCATCTCACTTCGGACGACGTTGATACCCGCGCAGAGGGTATGAAGAGGATTGAAAAAATGATCCACCTCTGCACTGTTATCGGAGCGACCAGCGTGCTTGTCGTTCCCGGGGTTGTTGATGAAAACGTAACTTATAAAAACGCATATTCAAACGCTCAGTCGTGCATGAAACAGCTTGCTCCCAAGGCGGAGTCCGCAGGCGTTTGCCTCGGCATCGAAGACGTCTGGAATCGCTTCCTGCTTGCACCGTACGAAATGGCGGATTTTGTCGACGGCGTTGATTCCGCCGCTGTCGGCGCTTATTTCGATGTAGGAAATGTTGTTATAAATTCATATCCCGAATATTGGATCGAAATACTGGACGACCGTATCACCCGTATACATGTAAAGGGCTTCGACCGCGAAACCGGCAAATTCTGCTACCTGCGCGAGGGATCTATTGACTGGAAAAAGGTAATGGATGCTCTTCGCAAGGTCGGTTATGACAGCTATATCACCGTCGAACAGTGGCCGAGAGGCGACTGGAAGGCTGATCTCGATGTGATCAGCGAAGATATGGACGCAATTCTTTCAATGTAAATTTTTAAATAGGAAGGTAAAAATATTATGGAACGCAAGCTTAAAGCTGCTCTTGTCGGCGTCGCCTTTATGGGCAGAGGCCATCTTGATAACTATGTTAAATTCCTCAAAGAGGATTCTCCTATTCAGATCGTTGCGCTTTGCGATGTAGATGAAAAGAAGTTCACCAACTATAAGGCAGATTTCAACCTCGGCGAGGTTGGCGCTGATGGATATAATTTTGAAATGTTCAGACTCTATGACGATCTGGATAAGATGCTTGAGGCTGAAACCGATCTCGATATGGTAACTATTGCACTGCCTACATATCTCCATTGCTGGGGCGCTTGCAAATGCATGGAAAAGGGTATCAATGTCCTTTGCGAAAAACCCATGGCGCTTACCGTTGAACAGTGCGAAGAAATGATCGAATGCTCAAAGAAAAACAACGTCAGACTGATGATCGGTCAGTGTCTGCGTTTTGCTCCCGCTTATCTCAAGCTTAAAGAGATCATCGACGGCGGCGAGCTCGGAGAAGTCGTTTCCAGCTTCTTCTTCCGCGGCGGCGGAACCCCTCTTTGGTCTTACAATAACTGGCTGCTTGACCGTGAAAAGGGCGGCGGCGCAATGTTCGACCAGCACGTTCACGATGTTGATATGATCAACTTCCTCTTCGGTATGCCCGAAAAGGTCATGACCGTTGCAAAGACAATGTTCGAAAAGTCTGCATATGATACATTGTCCACCAACTATATTTATAAGAACGGCGTTCCCTGCAATACTCAGAACGACTGGACTCTTACCAGCCCCTATTTCTATCAGGATTTCCGCGTCAACTTTACAAAGGGTACTGTTGTCAAGGATACCGCCGGCTTCCATATCTATCGCAAAGAGGGCGAAAATGAGGAATACGAAGTTCCGAACAAAAACCCCTATTACGAGGAAACCAAGTTCTTCGCTCAGTGCATTCTTGACGGAAAGTCTATTGAGTATAATATGCCTCAGGATTCTGAAAATACCATCAGAATCGTTCTCGCTGAAAGAGAGTCTGCGGATAAGGGCGGCGAAGTTGTAAGTGTTAAGTAATCGCAAGGTTATCGATTTTCATACACATATTTTTCCGCACAAGCTTGCGGAACGCGCTGTGGCAAGCATCGGCGGCTATTACAGCCTGCCGATGGAGTGCGACGGCACAGCAGAACGTCTTTTGAAGTCGACGGAGCTTTTGCCTAATCTGCGCTTCGTGATCTCTTCTGCTACATTGAAACCCCAGAATTTGCTCCACGGAAACGACTATCTTCTTGAGGAAGCAAAACTTCACCCTGAATTTATTCCGTTTTCGTCATTCCATCCGCTCCTTACCGAAAAGGAGATATGCGATGAGCTTGACCGTGTAAAGGCGCTGGGATCGCAGGGCATCAAACTGCACCCGGATTTTCAGCATTTCAACATCGATGAGCCGTCGCTTATACCTGCGTATAAGTATTGTGCAGAGCTCGGACTTCCGATATTGTTCCATGTCGGCGACGAGAATACTGATTTTTCAACGCCTGCACGCCTTTATAATATTCTTGACAAGGTTCCGGGGCTGAAAATAGCGGCGGCACACCTTTGCGGATATCAGGCGTGGGACGCTGCGGAGCATATCCTTATCGGAACACCGGTCTACACCGATATTTCCGACGCCATTACGTTCCTTCCGGTTGAACGGCTCGTCTCAATGATGCGCCGTCACGGCGTCGAACGCGTAATGCTCGGAAGCGACTTTCCGCTCCGTTCTTCCGAAAGCGTCTTCGCTCAGTTTGAAGCGCTTCCTCTTTCGGAGGATGAAAAGGAATGGATAAGCCATCGGGCCGCCGAGACCTTTCTTGGACTTTGATAAATAAGGGAGGCCATGTGTGAATACCGTTGATATAGGCTATGTCTTTACCACGGTTTTGGCATTTTTCATCGTCATGCTGATAGGCGCAGTAGTGCGCATCTTCGGCGTGCTCGATTGGCAGGCTACTAAAAAAATCGCCGGATTTGTGGTTAATGTGGCGCAGCCGCTGCTTATAATATGCGCATTCCAGACGAGCTATACAGCTGACAGATTGAAGATCGGTCTGTCTCTGATCGGCGTGAGCGCAGTGATTCTCGTTGCGCTGTCGTTGCTCGCCGCTGTTATATTTAAAAACAGCGAAAAAGGCGACAGAGCCGTTTTCCAATTCGGCTTGGTTTTTGCAAACTGGTCGTACCTGGGTTATCCGATTCTTGCGGCGCTGTTCGGCAGCGTCGGATACTTCTACGGCGCGTGCTTCACATTGTTTTTCAATGTTTACATACGCTTATATGGCGTTATTATCCTTAGCAAGGGAAAGAAAAACAGCAATCTGCCCCGCGACATACTTCTGAATCCCGGTACGATTGCTGCGGTTATCGGTATTTTGCTCTTCTTGTTTAAAATATCGTTGCCGTCGTTCCTGCTCGATTCCTTCAAGCTGGTCGGCGATATGACGTTCCCGCTTTCTATGATAGTTGTCGGAAGCCTCATGTGTAACCAGCCGCTGAAGAATCTGTTTAAAGGCAAGCTCTATTCGTTTTCGTTTGCCAAGCTTATCATTGTTCCGATCGTTACGCTCACGGTTTGCGCTTTGATGCACGTGCTGTTTGATTTTGATAAGGGACTTACTTATATATGCGTGGCGATGACGTGCTTGCCCGCTTCGGCAGATACGGCGCTTTACTCTGAGCTTTATAAAGCCAATTCTCCGCTCGGAGCGTGCAGTGTCGGGACAACTACACTGTTTT
>CAZVSW010000040.1:0-14106 GCA_964630005.1 uncultured Ruminococcus sp.
CAAGCTTGCTCATGTCATCGCATCAAAGAAAAAGGCGTCTGCACCTACTGCCGCTCCTGCGGTCAATAATCAGACACAGACTGCTTCTTCCGGTGATAGTGAAGAAGAGCTTGTTGCTGTCGCAACTGCTGCAATTGCTGCGTCACGCGGCGAATCGGATTGCGCATTCAACGTTATTTCAATTACTAAGATTCAGTAAAAAAGGAGTTATTAAAAATGAAAAAGTATGTCATCACTGTTAACGGCGCTAAATACGAAGTAGTCGTTGAAGAAGCCGATATTAACGCAAAGTTCACCAAAGCAGAAGCCCCCAAGGCTGCTCCTGCACCTGCTGCCGCACCCGCTGCTGCACCCAAGGCCGCTCCTTCTGCCGGAGCTAACGCTGTCAAAGCTCCGCTTCCCGGCAATATTCTCAAAGTAAAGGTTTCTCAGGGCGCTTCTGTAAAGAAGGGCGATCTTCTCTGCGTTCTTGAAGCTATGAAGATGGAAAATGAGATCCTTGCTCCTGCTGACGGTACTGTTTCCGCCGTTTACGCTAAGGAAGGCTCTTCTGTAGGTTCCGGCGACGTTCTCTTTGAACTCGCTTAAGATTCTTCCTTAATTATAAAAGCGTAAAGGTGGTATTGTTTTGGAATTCTTAAATAATATAGCAAAGATTTTTGAAACCTCCGGTTTCAATAACCAGGACATGACATGGAAAACCATCCTGATGTACGTTATTGTTGCTGTCCTGTTCTATCTCGCAATTGTCAAAAAATTCGAACCGCTGCTTCTCATTCCGATAGCTTTTGGTATGCTGCTTGCTAACATTCCCGGCGCGAATATCTTCCATATGAATTTCTTCGTCCAGGAAAGCAGCGCCGTAATTGACGGTGAAGCTGTTCTTCACCATGGCGGTCTTCTCGATATTCTTTATCTCGGAGTAAAGATCGGTCTTTATCCTCCGCTTATCTTCCTCGGCATCGGTGCTATGACCGATTTCACCGCTCTTATTGCAAATCCTAAGAGCCTGCTTCTCGGTGCTGCCGCTCAGTTCGGCGTTTTCGCCGCTTTTGTCGGCGCGCTCCTTCTCGGATTCACCGTTCCCGAAGCTGCTTCTATCGGTATTATCGGCGGCGCTGACGGTCCTACCGCTATTCAGGTAACCAAGTCGCTTGCTCCTCACCTTCTCGGTGCGATAGCCATCGCGGCATATTCCTACATGGCTCTCGTTCCGATGATTCAGCCTCCGATCATGAAGGCGTTTACGACCAAGAAGATGAGAAAGGTTGAAATGAGCGCCCTGCGCCCCGTTTCCAAGCTCGAAAAGATCCTTTTCCCGATCATTGTTACTGCGATCGTTTGTCTCATCCTCCCCGATGCTACACCTCTTGTCGGTATGCTCATGTTCGGCAACCTGCTCAATGTCTGCGGCGTTACTGAGCGTCTTTCCAAGACAGCATCCAACGAGCTCATAAATATCCTTACCATTCTTCTCGGCGTTTCGGTAGGCGCTACCTGCGACGCGGCAAGCTTCCTTTCTCTTGACACTATCAAGATCATCGTTCTCGGTCTTTGCGCATTCGCATTTTCCACCGCAGGCGGTCTTTGGTTTGCCGATCTTATGTATGCAGTTACAGGCGGTAAGATCAATCCTCTTATCGGCTCTGCCGGTGTTTCCGCCGTTCCTATGGCTGCACGCGTTTCTCAGGTCGTCGGTCAGAAAGAGAATCCCTCCAACTTCCTGCTCATGCATGCAATGGGTCCGAACGTCGCAGGCGTTATCGGTTCCAGTGTCTGCGCGGGTGTGTTCCTCTCTCTCTTCCGCTAATTAAAGGAGAATAAAAATATGGCTAAACTTAAAATTACAGAAACAGTCCTCCGTGACTCTCACCAGTCGCTTATCGCTACCAGAATGACCATGGACGAGATGCTTCCTATTCTGAAGGCTCTCGACGAAGTCGGTTATCATTCTCTGGAAGCTTGGGGCGGCGCTACATTCGATTCCTGCCTGCGCTTCCTTAACGAAGACCCGTGGCAGAGACTTCGCACCATCCGCGATAATGTCAAAAATACCAAGCTCCAGATGCTCTTCAGAGGACAGAACATTCTCGGCTACCGTCACTATGCTGACGACGTTGTTGAATATTTTGTTCAGAAGTCCATCGCAAACGGTATTGATATAATCCGTATATTCGATGCACTTAACGACCCGCGCAACCTTAAGACCGCTATTGATGCGACCAAGAAGGAAGGCGGTCATGTTCAGGCTGCAATTTCTTATACTACCGGTCCGGTCTTTGATAATGAGTATTTCACGAATTATGCGAAGACACTTGAAGAAATGGGCGCAGATTCTATCTGCATTAAGGATATGTCCGGTCTTCTTAAGCCTTATGACGCGTATGACCTTGTAAAGGCCATCAAATCCAAGGTAAAGATTCCGATTCAGCTCCACACCCACTACACCGCAGGTCTTGCTTCCATGACTGTTCTCAAGGCAGTTGAAGCCGGCGTCGATGTTGTTGATACCGCTATTTCTCCTATGGCGCTCGGCACTTCTCAGCCGCCTACAGAGCCCATCGTCGCAACCTTTGCGGGCACACCCTTTGACACCGGTCTCAATCTCGAAAAGCTTGATGTTATTTCCAAGCACTTTGATAAGCTTCGCGAAAAATATCTTGCAAGCGGACAGCTCGATCCCAAGGTCATGAAGGTCAACGTTAATGCCCTTATGTATCAGGTTCCCGGCGGAATGCTTTCCAACCTTGTTTCTCAGCTCAAACAGGCAAATATGCTTGATAAGCTCGATCAGGTTCTTGAAGAAGTTCCGCGCGTCCGTGAAGATGCAGGATATCCTCCGCTTGTCACTCCTACCTCTCAGATCGTCGGCACTCAGGCCGTGTTCAATGTTATCATGGGCGAGCGCTATAAGACCGTTACCAAGGAGTTCAGAGGACTTGTCAAGGGCGAATACGGTAAGACTCCCGCTCCTATCAAGCCGGCGTTTGTTAAAAAGATCATCGGCGACGAGAAGCAGATCACCTGCCGTCCTGCTGACAACATTAAACCCGAGCTTGAAACACTCAAGTCAAAATGCGCGCAGTACATCGAACAGGATGAAGACGTTCTTTCCTACGCTCTCTTCGAACAGGTTGCTACCAAGTTCTTCGACAGCCGTAAGATCAAGACTATCTCTAACGATCCCGCGAAGTACTACGTTAATATCCACGAAATTAAATAAAATTCAATAAAAATGGGGTGCTGACTGAATCAGATCGGTCGGCTGAGATCATACCCACATAACCTGATACGGATAATGCCGTCGTAGGAAAACATATTGGTTTTAATGCCGCTCTTCTTTCGACGAAGGGCGGCATTTTTCCGCAATTCCGACAGCAAAATACGCTCCGTATTTGTTTTAAGGAGTAAAAATGTCAAACAGAAAATCACATCAGAAGATCGTCACACTTTGTGAATGCGCAATTCTTATCGCCCTCAGTACCGTTTTATCCATTGTAGGCAAGATCTGGGAACCGCCGCTTGGCGGATCGGTCACAATACTTTCCATGCTGCCCGTAATGCTTATATCAATACGGCATGGACTGAAGTGGGGATTCGGCGGCTGTTTTGTCTATTCTATAATACAACTCATCGACGGCTTTGACAGCATAGCCTATATACCGACTACCGTCGGCGTCGTTTGCTCCATACTGTTCGATTACATCGTGCCGTTCACTGTTCTCGGCGTTGCAGGTGTGTTTATTAAAAAGAGCTATAAAAGCAAGAAGAGCGAGTATCTTTCAATACTTTTCGGTATACTGCTTGCCATTGGACTGCGCTTTTTATCTCACTATTTTGTGGGGGCTCTTTTGTGGTACGAGATCACTAAAGAAGGGCAGTGGAACGACACCGTAAACAATTACGGTCCGTGGATGTACTCGCTCATCTATCAGCTTTCGTACTTAGTTCCGGATAGTATTCTTGTGCTTGCCGCGTCCCCGATAATCCCGCGTATTTATAAAATGAGGTTGACTAAGTAGCGATTTTGTGTTATTATCTTTCCTATGGAGGTAATTATATGAAGGAATACAAGGTTAAAACAGTTTCATCTGTTGATTGGAATAGCGTCGAGCGCGCCGCAATAAGCTCGTACACATGGGGCAGCGACTATACGCCTGAGGCTTATGCTCAGTTGGTGTATGTCGAAGGCAAGGGCTTTGCGCTCAGAATGTGGTGCAGCGAAAAAGACCCCAGAACAACTTATACCAACTATAACGATCCGGTTTATAAGGATAGCGCGATGGAGTTTTTTGCTTCGTTCAATAACGAATCCAAGCTCTATATGAATTTTGAAATGAATTCTGCCGGAGCATTTTTATCCGCGGTTCGCGTTGATCGCAAGAACAAAACACCGATCGATAAGATCATCGACGTTTCAAAGATAAAAGTTGTAAGTGACAAAAATGAAAACGGTTGGTCGGTTGAGACTTTTTATCCGCTTGACGTGATAAAGGCGCTCTTTGGCGTCGATAGCTTCAGCAAGGGATATTCATTTAAAGGCAACTTCTATAAATGCGGTGACGACACCGATATTCCGCATTTTGGATCATGGTCGCCGATCGCGCTTGAAAAACCCGACTTTCATTGTCCCGACTTTTTCGGAACGCTCATCATCGATTAAAATGTTGTGACGGGGGGAGAACGCTGCGCGTTTTCTCCCCGAACTCCTCTTTCCCTAATCGGTGTCGCTCCGCGACAGAACTTTTTATATGCGGATTTGCGCGGATTTGCGGATTATCATCTGCGTTGTCCCAACGTCAAATAAAATGATATTTTTATAAAAAAGTACTTGACAAACGGGTCGCAGTGTGTTACAATATGGAACGTTGAGTACGGACGTTTAGCTCAGCTGGTAGAGCACTCGCTTGACGTGCGAGTGGTCAGGGATTCGAGTTCCTTAACGTCCACCAGAGGCAGATTTTTATCTGCCTTTATTTTTTTGTTGCATTTAAAAGGCAAGTATGTTAGAATCAATTGAAATAGGAGGTGGGTTTTGTGAGTTACCGCTTGGCAGTATGCGATGATAACAAGGAACATTCGGACTCATTGCTTAAGTATGTGCAAAAATGGTCCGAAGAATCAAATGTTTCGCTTAACACCGCTGTTTTTTCCTCGGCAGAAGAATTGCTCTTTCGCTCTGAGGAAGCGGATATATTTGATATATATCTTTTGGATATTGAAATGAACGGCATGAACGGCGTTGAGCTTGCCAAGTGCATCCGAAAGAAAAGCAAGGAAGCGCAGATAATATTTGTCACCGGCTACAGCGATTATATTTCGGACGGCTATGATGTCGAGGCGCTCAATTATCTGATGAAACCCATCAATGAGCGCAAACTTTTTCAGGTTCTGAGCAAGGCGGTAAGCAGGGTCGACGAGAGTTGCCGCAGGCTTGTTCTTGATACATCGGATGGTATCGCTGCCGTTCCTTTTTATGACATACGCTATATCGAAGTGCGTTCAAATTATATAACAGTTCACGCGGAAGCCGATTATACTTGCAAAATGACCCTGAAGTGCATAGAGGAAAAGCTTGACAGCCGATTTTTCAAGCTCGGACGTTCGTATCTCATAAACCTCAGCCACCTGAGAAAATCGACAAAAACCGATGCGTTTCTGAGCGACGGTACAATGATACCGATTCCGCGCGGGTACTACGACGCGTTGCACAGGGCTTTTATCAACCATTACGAGGTTTAGCACATGGGATTTTTTTCAAAGCTTGCCACAAAAAAGCTTGACGCTTATCAGCGTGAGCTTATCGACATACATTACAACGAAGTTGATAATATGTACAGGACCATGCGCGGTTGGCGGCACGACTATCGCGGACATATTCAAACGCTTAAAGCGCTTGCCGACAGAGGCGCGATAAGTGAAATACAGCAATATCTTGACATGCTTGACGTCGACCTTAAAACAGTTGATACCGTTGTAAAAACGGGCGACAATATGACCGACGCGATACTTAACAGCAAGCTTTCGCTCGCAAGGTCGAAAAATATCAATATCGTCGCCGATACGGGCGTCAGCGTTGCGCTTACAATGTCGCCTACCGACCTGTGTGTTGTCATAGGCAATCTGCTTGATAACGCGATCGAGGCGACGCAGAAGCTCCCCGAAGAGCGGCGTATGATACGCACATATATCGATATGAAGAACAGATCGCTCTATCTGTCGGTGACCAATACTACGGCGGCAGGGAAGCTTTCCAAGATCAACGGCATATTCAGCTCGTTAAAGGGCGAAGGCCACGGCTTCGGTCTGATACGCGTCGACGATATTGTTGAACGCTATGGCGGATATATATCCCGCAACAGCGAGGACGGCGCTTTCACAACGGAAGTGCTGATTCCGCAATAAATTGTATTTTGTCCCCCAAAGAGAACATTTCGTCCCCGAAAAACGCTCTTAGGGGGATTTTGTGATAATATAAGGTCACAGCGAAAGGAGAAAACGTTATGACTGAAACAAAAAAGAAAAAACGTGAAAAACCGAAATATAACGCATTCCAAAATTCTTTTTGGATGATGAAGACTGCGTGGAAGTACGACGAAAAGAAGATAATATTATTAATGTTTACCTTCCCGGTTCTGAACATCGTCGCGTGGCTTTGCGAGCTGTATTGCTCGCCGCTGGTGATAGGCGTTTTGGAACGGCACGAACCGCTTTCGGTGCTTTTGACAACGATCGGGGTCATTCTCGGCGTTCTTCTTATTGTCAGGTGCGCATACGGCTACCTGAGCTCAATATCCGGTTACCCCAAGATAACCATAAGATGCGCAATACTGAATATGCTCAACATGAAAGCTTGCCGAGCAGCATATGAAAAATTTTTAGATACGCGCTTTTTGGAAAAGCTCAGGGAAGCGTATGGTCTTTGCAGTAACAATGGAGTTGCCGCCGAGGCAATATGGTCGACGTTGCAGCAGCTTATAGAAGCGGTCGTTTGTATGGCGATAAGCCTTGTACTTATAACAAATGTAGATATTGTGATGATCATTATAGTTATCGTGACGTCGCTTGCGAGCCACTTCGTCAACCTGAAAACAAATAAGTATAACTATGATCACCGCGAAGAACGTGACAAAGCGCACAATAAAATGTATTACGCTCAGGACAGAGCGTATGATTACGACAGCTACAAGGATTTTAATATCTTCGGTATCAAGCCGTGGATCGAAGAGATGCGTAAGTCGGCTGAAATAGCGGTCGTCGCATTGAATACCAAGAGCTATAACGTTCATATGTGGTCGCCGATATGTAATATGGTGATGACGTTTATGCGTAACGGCGCGGCGTATGCCTATCTGATCGCCAAAGTTGTACAAAGCGGCATGAGCGCGTCCGAATTTACGTTGTTGTTTTCAGCGGTCGGGGCGTTCAGTTGGCGGTTTTCTTCTGTGCTTTCCACATTAAGTGATCTCCATGCAAAAAACCTTGACCTCAATAAGCTCAGAGCGGTTATCGAGGACTCCGAGCCCTTTAAGTTCGAAGGCGGTATTGAGCTTGTTCCCGATGCGTCCGAAAAATATGAGCTCAGATTAGAGGATGTCAGCTATAAATACCCGAATTCGGATAAAGAGGTTCTTTCTCATATAAATCTGACGCTGAAGCCGAACGAAAAGCTTGCGATCGTCGGACTGAACGGCGCGGGAAAAACGACGCTTATAAGACTGCTTTGCGGTTTTATCGACCCGACGTCGGGAAAAGTTACACTAAACGGCAGGGATATACGCGAATTTAACCGTGAGACCTATTACAAGCTGTTTTCAATGGTGGGGCAGTCTTCGTTAACCATTGCAGGCTCGATCGCAGAAAATATTTCGGCCGAGATAGGCGGCGGTGATATTGAAAAAGTCAGGAAATGCGCCGCAATGGCGGGGCTTGACGAAAAGATTGAATCTCTCCCCGATAAGTACGACACGAAGCTTCACAGATGGGTCTATCCGGAAGCTATCAAGCTGTCGGGCGGCGAACATCAGAAGATGCTTCTGGCGAGAGCGCTTTATAAAAATGCGCCAATCATCGTTCTTGACGAGCCGACGGCGGCGCTCGACCCGATAGCCGAAGCGGATATGTACAGTAAATATAACAGCTTTTCCGCGGGGAAGTCGTCGGTATATATTTCTCACCGACTTGCGTCTACTCGTTTTTGCGACCGCATAATCCTGCTCGACGGCAATGTTATTGCAGAAACCGATACGCATGACGGGCTTTTGAAAAAAGGCGGCAAATACGCCGAGCTTTATGAGATACAGAGCAGATACTACAGAAAGGAGTTTAAGGCAACACCGCAAAATTAACGGCTGACGCCTTGACGGCGCACTTGCTTGCATCTTTATCGTCATACTTCGCAAAAATCCCTGGTAATAGTTTAGCTATGACCTGCGTATTTTTGTATCGTCTGACGAAAAATCTGACGTCGCAATTGCACTGTCATAATCATGCGGTATTGCCTGAAGGCGCAATGAAAAAGAAAAAAGAAAAAGCGGTTTCCGCAAAAGAAGCGTTTAAGCTCAACTTTTGGGCGTATAAGCAGTATTTTGTACTCAGCCCATGGTATTTTATAATATCTTTAGTTAAAGTCATTATAAGCAAAGCCACGCCTTATATCGGTGTTTATCTCTCGGCAATGCTAATCACGGAGCTTGTAGGCGACCGTGATCCCGAACGGCTGAAAGGACTTGTGATCGCCATTGTGTGCTCCGCGGCGGTCATAACGCTTCTTGACATATTGCTTTCCAAGCTTGCTTCCGTGTTTGAGATCCCTTACAGTCTGTCTTCGCGGTATAATATTTACGGAAAAAAGTTTCTGTCTCTCGACTTTTCTCGTATTGACGACCCAAAGACGCACGAATTGTTTTCACTGATAAAACAGAATCAAACCGGCGGCGGATGGGGAATACAGCGTCTGCCGTGGCAGGTCGAAAGCCTGATCGGCGAAATTATCGGTACGATATGCGGCGGCGCGGTCGGTATCGGTGTTTTCACGTCAATAGTACCCGAATCAGCGGGCAGGTTTACGGTACTCAACAGCCCGTTTTTCACCGTATTTATTATTGTACTGCTGTTCATGATGACAGTAATTGCTCCCATTATAAACACAGCGGCAGGCAAGATATCCGCAAAATATGCGAGCACTCATAATCTTGCAAACAGATTGTTCGGATTTTTTGGCTTTTTCGGCTCTGATGCAGATGAAGGACCTGACGTAAGAATATATAATTTTTCGAAATTCTCTGAAAAATATATATTGGACAAAACCGATCCGTTTCATTCAAAAGGGATATATATGAAGCTTGCGAAGAAGTATAGAGGTCCGGCGAGCGTTATCTCGAACGCGCTTCTTATGCTCTTCAAGATAGTTATATATGCTTATGTATGCCTGAAGGCGTACTTCGGAGCTTTCGGAATAGGGCTTGTGACCCAGTACATAACCTCCGTTACGATGTTTTGCAACCACATCAACTCTCTTATAGATCTGATCGGAAATATGTATGCAAACGCTGAGTTTATAAAGCTTTCATACGATTTCCTTACCATGCCGAACGACATGTACCAGGGCAGTCTCACCGTTGAAAAACGCAGAGACAGGAACTATGAAGTTGAATTCAAAAATGTCTCTTTCAAATATCCGGGAGCAAAGCAGTATTCGCTTCAGAACGTATCGCTTAAGTTCAGGGTGGGCGAAAAGCTTGCGGTGGTCGGTCAGAACGGTTCGGGCAAGACCACGTTTATCAAGCTGCTCTGCCGTCTCTATGACCCTACGGAGGGTGAGATACTTTTAAACGGCATCAATATCAGAAAGTACGATTATAAAGAGTACATGTCGATCTTCTCGGTGGTTTTTCAGGATTACAAGCTGTTTGCCTATAAGCTGGGCGAAAATGTAGCCTGCTCCTCGTCATACGACAGAGAAAGGGCGAAAAAGTGCCTCCGCGACGTGGGATTCGGCGACAGGCTGGAGACATTGCCCGACGGGCTCGATACCTATCTTTACAAGAATTTCGATAATGCCGGAGTTAATATCTCAGGCGGCGAGGCGCAGAAGATAGCGCTGGCAAGAGCCGTTTACAAGGATTCTCCGTTTATAATACTCGATGAGCCGACGGCGTCGCTCGACCCCAAGGCGGAAGCGGAGATCTATTCCAACACCGAAAGAATCGTCGGCGACAGAACCGCGATATATATCAGCCACAGACTGTCGTCGTGCAGATTCTGTACGGAGATCTTGGTGTTCGATAAGGGTACGATGGTGCAGCAGGGAAGCCACGACGCACTGCTTGCCGACGCCGGCGGCAAATACCATGAATTGTGGTACGCACAGGCGCAGTATTACGACGATAAGCAGGAAGCTTAAATAAATTCGCCGCGAAGCGATACCTCTTAAAGAAAGAGGAGTTCGGGGAGACAGCGCGTATGCGTTGTCTCCCCGAATAAAATAAAAAATGTCCCCGACATTGTCGGGGACGTTTTTTTTAATGTAATCAGTGAATGATGACCTGCTCGGTATCTTTATCAAAGAAGTGGATGCGGGAAGAATCGATAGCGATCTTGATAGTGTCGCCGCCCTTTGCAGTAGAACGGGAAGATACACGGCTGATAACGTTGGTCTCTTCATCGAGAGAGAGGTAGAGATAGATCTCAGCGCCCATGAGTTCGGTGAAGTCAACATATGCTTCGATGGTGCTTTCAGGGAATTGACCGAGATAGATAGGCTCGTCATGGAGAAGTTCGGGACGGATACCTGCGACAACTTCCTTGCCGATATAATCCTGAAGTCTTTCGTCTTCGCCCTTTTCCTTAGGCAGTTTGATCTTGCGTCCGCAGAATTCGAAGTAAACGTCGGATGAACCCTTTTCTTTGGTAAGAGTACCGTTGATGAAGTTCATCTGAGGAGTTCCGATAAAGCCTGCAACGAACATATTGCAAGGAGTATCGTAAAGGTTTTGAGGAGTATCGACCTGCTGAATGAGACCGTCTTTCATAACAACGATACGGGTAGCCATGGTCATAGCTTCGACCTGGTCGTGGGTAACGTAGATAAAGGTGGTCTTCAGTTTCTGATGGAGCTTGGTAAGCTCGCTTCTCATGGATGCGCGGAGCTTAGCGTCCAAGTTGGAAAGAGGTTCGTCGAGAAGGAATACTTTAGGCTCACGGACGATTGCACGACCGAGAGCGACACGCTGCTTCTGACCGCCGGAAAGAGCCTTGGGACGTCTGTCCAGGAGGTGAGAGATGTCAAGAATTCTTGCGGCTTCTTCAACGCGACGCTTGATTTCTTCTTTTCTTACCTTACGAAGCTTAAGACCGAATGACATGTTGTCGAAAACGGTCATATGAGGATACAGAGCGTAGTTCTGGAACACCATCGCGATATCTCTATCTTTAGGTGCAACGTCGTTTACGCGCTTGTTATCAATAAAAAGTTCACCATCGGTGATTTCTTCAAGTCCGGCTATCATTCTCAGGGTTGTACTCTTACCGCAACCGGAAGGACCGACGAGAACGATGAATTCCTTATCCTTGATTTCAAGACAGAAATCCGAAACTGCGGTAACTCCGCCCGGATATCTTTTGTAGATGTGTTTAAAAAGAACACTTGCCATATAAAAAGTTAACCTCCTGGGTTGTGGGGCTCGCCCACTTTTTTACTGCTAATATAATACCAAAAAAAACACAAAAAAGAAAGAGCTTTATTGCATAAAAATGAACGCTGTATTTTGGCAATATTGCATAAAAACACGGGGGAATCAGTTCATATGTACCGATTTGAGGGCTTCGGTCTCCTCATCGGTAAGAAAACGGTATTCGCCTTCGGCGAGCTTTTCGTCAAGATACAGCGATCCGAATTCGGTACGTTTAAGATATATCACACGGTTATCTGCCGCTTCAAAGATACGCTTGACGAGATGAAACATGCCTTCTGTGACAGAAATATATCCCTCTCTGTCGTTTAGCATCTCAAGCTTTGCCGGTTTTGCTCTCGCTCCGCCGTCAAGCGCTATGCCGCGCTCGATATCGGCAGTAAAACGGCTGTCATACGGCGTTTCGAGCTTAAAGAAATATTTTTTGGTAACGTGCTTTTTCGGAGCGAGCAGCTCATGCGCAAGCGCACCGTCATTTGATATGATAAGCAGCCCTATGGTGTACTTATCAAGTCTTCCGACAGGAAACATACCGCGACGCAGATCGCTGCCGTCTATGAGCGACATGACAGTCTCCGAAGACGGGTCGTCGGTCGAACAGATAAACCCTGCGGGTTTGTTCATCATTATATAAAAGAACTTTTGTCGGTCTACTGTATTTCCGTCGAGCGCCAGAACATCTTCTTCAGAGATTTTGACGTCGGAGCTTTTGACCGGCATTCCGTTTACGGTGACGCGTTTTCTTTTGACCGCCTCTTTGGCTTCTTTTCGCGAGAGAAGACCCGCGCCCGAAAGGATTTTATCTATACGTTCCATGTTTTTTAACCGCCTAAAAAAGAGTTTATTTCGTGGTATATAATGATCAGATCAGGGTAGAGCATCAATGCGAAAAATCCGATTATCAGTATCGCCGCAATTGCTACCGCAAATCCCGTAAAAAATCCGCGCATAAAAATCACCCCGATTATTATGCGCAGATAGCTAGATTGTCATTCAGACATTGTTTTTTTCAAAGCCGTGAAGAAAACCTTCGCCGTCAATACCGCATACGTCGCCTCCGATGATGCGGTTTTTGTATACGAGCAGGGTTATCATGACCTTTCCCTCATATCCGGGATAGTCGGTCAGGTAATACGAATACTTAGTGACGTTCCTACCGGCGTATTTTTTAAGGTTGAGTCCCTGAGAACGCTGAAGGTCGTTGTACTTCGTATATACTGCGTCAAATTTTTCGGGTATACGCACTTCGCTCTGGCTCGCCAGCCCGCCGACTTTATATCCGAAATCGGTGATAAAAGATATCCTGTCCTCTTCGGTCTCAATTCCGGTGTAATCGGTGGTTACCGCGGCAACAGTTCCCGCATCTCCGTAATCGGGTACAAGCGTAATCAGCGCTAAAAGGGAAGCCACCGCCAGAAAAACAACAGCGAAAAATTTTATTCTTGACGCTTTGAGGGTATAGATGAACATGTTGATGCGCTCCTTGTTATAAATGTCATTAACATTATAATGCGCATCGCCTTTTTTTATTCCTCGTACTGTTCAGCTAAAATAAAATATTCCTCATAGTATTTTTCCAGAGTATCCTTGATCTCGGCGGCTTCGTTTGAAAGCGCCGCGACAGCTTTGTAATCAGAAGCTTTCAAAGCCATTTCGGCTTCTATATCCTTCTGTCTTTTTTCAAGAGCTTCTATCTCTTTTCCGAGAAAAACGTATCGCTTTTGCTCGGAACGCTTTTGAGCTTTTTCCTTCTTTGCGGCGAGATAATCGATCTTTGCCGCGCTTTCGGTCGTCTGAGGACGCTCTTCCACGCGGTTCTTCTTTCTTTTTTCGCAAAAGGCGTCATATGCGCCGTTAAACAGGGCATATCCTTCGGGATAGCCGTTTTTATCTATTTCCAGTATCTTTGTGGCAAGGCTTTTTATAAAGTATCTGTCATGGGAAACGGCAAGAAGCGTGCCGCCGTATGACAAGAGGGCGTTTTCGAGTATCTCCTTTGACGGTATATCGAGATGGTTTGTCGGTTCGTCAAGGATGAGAAAGCTGACGTTTTGCAAGACAAGCTTGCAGATGGAAAGGCGCGCCTTTTCTCCGCCGCTTAGGAGATATATCTCCTTAAAAACGTCTTCGCCGTAAAAGCCGTACTGAGCCAAACGGTTTCGCGCTTCGGTGGTGGTCATTTTCGGATCGACTGACAAAAGCTCGTCTATGACCGTATTTGCGGGGTTGAGCTGTTGTATCTCCTGATCGTAATAGCTGACGGTCTGAGAATACCCAAGCTCGTATACGCCAGAATCGGGAGGAAGCTGATTATTTAAAATCTTGAGGAGGGTCGATTTGCCGCAGCCGTTCGGACCGATGACAAGCATTCTGTCGCCTTTTTTGATCTCGAATGACAGATTGCGGAAAAGCT
>CAZVSW010000041.1:0-12287 GCA_964630005.1 uncultured Ruminococcus sp.
AAGCAGATCATCAAACCGTAGGCTGCCTTTATTGTAATACTTTTTCTTAGAATACGAAAACTCAAGTTTACCCTGAAGGTAAGGAGATGTGGCTTTTGAATAGTCCTTATCGAGAAACTCTCTGAGCTGTGACGCACTCATCTGTTTTCCTTCGGCGATCTCGTCGCGCCTGAATGCGGAAGCGTATCTGACGATCCGCCTGGAATCATAGAGCATACAGCCCTTTTCGTATTCGGAGATAGCATCCTCGACCGTTCTGCCGCCATCGCGGGTAGCAGAAACAATTATCAGTGAAGCCGCCGCAGCAAGCAATACTATCGCGACAGCGAGCAAAATAACATAGGTTTTATGTGTGCTTTTTCCCATATCAAAGCCCCCAAAATCAAGAACAGATCACTGTGATATCTGCTCCGCCGGATATGAAATGAAAAGTAAGCTTAGCGGCATTATCGACGTTTTTACTATTTCTGAGTATATCCGTGACAGTATATCGCCAAACGCGACCTTTCACATCATGCAACACAACTTCCTGACCGATGGAAATGTTTTTAATATCGCTGAGATTGCCGCTGATCGCAAGCGAACCGGCGACAGCGTTGCCGGATATGCGAACCGGGAACGCACTATGCGATTCGGCAGAAACCGGAAGCGTCACATCAAGCTCAGGCACGGAAACGACGCCGACATAGCCTTTTTTGCCTATCACAAACGTTGGCATGGGAGCGTTGGCATCCGCCGCTTCGTCAAAAACGCCCTCTGTCTGCGGAGGCATGACTTCATTAAGCTTTTCGATGATCATCTGCTTTTCTTTGTCGGCGACATTACGGCTATGCATATCAAAAAGCATGAGCGCGACCGCCGCCAAAACAAGGAGTATGCCGACGGTAATTGACGTTAATCGAAAAATCCGTTTTGCTTTCATGCGGTCTTGGAGCGTCTGCCGGCCATTCCGATCAGAATCAGAAAGAGCCCGGAAACGGTCATTATAAGCGCTGTAGGAATGATGTTTGTGGTGTCTCCCATGTCCTCACTTCTTGAATTGTTTGATTCTTCGGACACGCTCGACTCATTTGATTCGTTTGATTCTTCTGATTCATCCGACTCCTCGGATTCGTTGGATTCTTCCGATTCTTCCGATTCTTCGGATTCGTTTGACTCGTGAGACTCGTGCGATTCGTGAGATTCTTCCGGGGTACTGCTTTCATCATAAGTGTTGGTTATTATATAAGTGCCGTTCAAATTCTCAAAATCGACCACGTAATTATCGGGAACAGATTCCTCGACCACTGACCATGTTTTTCCGTCATCGTCAGCCTGCCACGAAAACGACCAGTTATTTTCTTCGGAAAGCGTAACGTTATATTTCCGTTCACCGTCACAAAGTATAGTTATATCAACGCTTTCGGGACGAACCGCGGAGTTGCCGTGAACCCACAGCTTGAGAACGCGGAAGTTAAGCTTTTCGGGGGTTATGGTATGTTCTGAATGTTTTGGGTAGGCGTTTACCTGATAAACAAGCTTTCCGTCCTCATCGCGCGAAGGGACTGAGAGCAGTGCGGGAGAAAATTTCAGAATTTTGTCGCCGAGGACGATCTGAGACGTTACAACAAGGTATATACCCTCTTCAAGGTCGGAAAAAAGTGCAACGCCGTCATCATCAGTCCTGCGCTTGGCAAGGGGCTCGAGAGCGTCAAGCGAAGCGTAAGAACGAAGAGTTTCGGCAAGAGCGTCCCACTCCTCGACGGTGCGATATTTGTTGAGCTGTACAGGGTATTTTGAAAAATCGCCGTTTAAGGCAAACGTACCGTCCGGAGAGGGCGATGCGACGTGGTAAATTGAAACGTCCGCGCCGGAAATGGCTTTATTATCGTATCTATAGTGTAATGTAAGACTGTTTTCGGAGTTATCGGCGGCAAATACGGTAAAAGAGATGCTTATTACCATAAGAAGAGATATAAGAGCCGCAAAAGCAGCTTTAAGCATTCCCGGTTTCATCGGTATCTTCCCCTTTCATTAATTCATTGACGATCTGTTTTTTACTTCTGCGTTTTTGCGGTATCAGCAGTCGGATAAGAAGTATAAGCAGCATAGGTACTGCGACCGCCGGAGCGGATATAAGGGTATCGATCTGATAGGCGTCAGAAGTTACGTAGATGTTTGTTTTTTGTTTGATATTTTCGATTCTATGTCCGCGAACGAGCAGACGATGAGTATTAATTCCGTAGGGAGTGCAGGTAAGGAGCGTAAAATAGTCCTTATCGCCCGAAATCTGAAGTTCGCTGACGTCGTCCGGTTCGACTGTTCTTATCTGATCGACCTCATAGGTGATGACGACGTCGAGTATTGTTATTGTGAAAACGTCGCCGATTTCAAGGCGGTCGAGGTCTGTAAAGAGCTTGGCGCTCGGAAGACCGCGGTGGGCAGAAATGACGCAGTGGGTATCAGGACCGCCGATCGGAAGCGAAGTACCCTTTAAATGACCGGCAGCGATATTAAGAACTCCGTCCGAAGTGCCGTGATATATCGGCAGTTCAACGCGAATCTTATCAATGGAGATATAGCCCATTATGCCGTTATCAGAGGCGTTAAGCAGATCGTCATAGCCTTCAACGGAATCCGGAAAGAAGAAAATGCGAGGCGTTTCAAAAATCTTTTTGTTATATTCCTCTGCGGCGGCAAAGTAGGCGGCTTTTTCCTCTTCGGTCATTGCGTCAACGACCTCTGTATAGCCTTCAATTGCTTTTGATTGGTTTTTTTGGTTTATAAAATCACTTATCGCGGGGTACAACAGCACGGACAGACCGACAAGAAAGATCGCAACGATTATTGCAGTTGGCAGTCGTCTGTTCATTATGTACCTCCGATCGTAAAAGTATGGCGGCGGCTGCACCGCAAAAAAGCAGTGCAGCCATGCCAAGCGGCAGACGGATCAGAGCCGTCTGCCGAAAGGAAAATCAAATGATTTGCTGAATCAGATATCAGAGCCGATGAGCTTCATACGACGGCGAGCGACGAGAATTACGCCGGCAGCGATAGCTGCGATAGAACCGAATACGATGAAGAGTGTAGTGCCGATACCGCCGGTTGCGGGAAGAAGAACGCCGGTCTTGTTAGGAACTTCAACAGTGGCCATGTAAGCAACAGCCGGGGGTGTTGTAGTAGCATTATCCTCAGCGGGAACAGTAACTGATACGGGATTAAGAATTCTGTTGAATCCGTCAGGAGCTTTTTTCTCGATAATGCTGTATCTACCAGCCGGAATTCCAGCAAATACAATTGTTCCGTTATCATCAGTGGTAAGCACAGTAGCGTTTGCCTCATTGGAGACCCATTCTACTTTAAGTACCTTACCAAGAGTAGAAGACGGTATAATTATAACATCGCTGCCTTCTCCTTCGGTAGCATCTTCTGTGGTATCGACGACATCTCCTTCAGGAGCATCTATAAGAGTAGCCTTATAGTATCTATTATTGGAATTTCTAAGAATAAACTCTGCGCCGGAAAGTTTTTCATCTTTATGACCTTCAGCGTACTTATCAATGGTGATCATACCGGTATATACTTTTACTTCCGATTTGGGAGTTGTATGTCCGCCATAAGTAGCATAAGTTTCATTCTTATTACCGGGTTGACCGATAACAGCAGTTTCATTCAAAACAGCATCGTATATAACTGTAATGACGTCTCCTGCTTTGAAGAATTCATTCGCAAATTCTATATGGAAAGTGCAAGTTTCCTCAGCTTCTTCCTGGTCGTGCTGATCATATTTAATTTCATATTGATCATCTACGTCTGATATCTCTACGTTATCTCTTGTAGCAGAAATACCAAAGGACTCTCTGTCTAATGTAAGAGTGGAATCCATAATATCGTGGAGAACAAGGTCATTAATAAAACCGGTTGCGGATTCATCTGCATAATCGATGTTCTCGTTGAGATCGATTTGGATGGTATAAGTAACCTTTTCGCCAATGCTGAGGTTGTTCCTATCAACAGTCTTTGTAACTGTTGTGGTAGCGTTTTTATCGTTCATTTCTGCGTCGGGATGAGTGGTATCCAAAGAAAGAACTGTACCGATAGATGACTGAACAAGATAATAACCGAGTTCAAGATTTTCAAATACAACTGTTACTTCTTCTGTATCAGCAGCATTTGCAGCTGTCTTACTATCTGTGGGTGCTATATTGCTTTCTTCTGCATATGCAAGAGCGGCTTTTGCAAAAGCCTGAATATCTGCGGCAGGAATGGGATCGGCCAACCCGTTTTTCAAAGTGACTATCTGGGTTTCATCCTCATAGCTAAAGAGCTTTTTTGAATCTGCATTGTTCTTAAAAAATGCGATCCAATTTTCTTCAGCCTTGTACTTATAAGCATGGAGGGTTTCGTCATAGCTTGAAAGCTGAAGGATTTTATAAACCGAATAGGTTGCACCGGTTTTTGCGTTGTTGATAGTAATAGTTCCTGTTTCGCCTTCGGCGGAAACCGTACCAGCAACAAGCGCGAGCATCATCATGCATGCGAGCATGAGTGACACAAAAATTTTGAAGTGTTTCATTGTTTTTACTCCTTTTAATATTTTTCTTTTTGTTTTTTTATTTTTGAATGTATTCTGCGACGTCAAGCGCATTCAGCGAACCAAATTAGCCTCCTCCCGTCTTTTGTACCGCAAAACACATCCTGCAATAAGCGAGACTGCCATCACTGCGAGTCCGCATATTGTAAAGGTTAGTGTGCCCGAACCGCCTGTTGACGGCAGTATCTGGCGATAAAGAGGATTTTCGACTATGTTCGTAAACATCTCGTCGTCATTTCCGACCGTAACCGAGCCCTGGTTAACGATCTTATCCCGTGAAAGCGCTTCATTCTTAACCGTCACGGTAAGCTCTACATAGCCTTCCGACTGTGCGTCCATTGCGCCGAGAGACCACTGCGCATAATGCTTTGTCGGATCGTAGAACGGATCGACCGTCTGAACGGTTTCATAATGTTCATTGCCGTTTTCATCGGTCACGAGTATATACACCGTTGAATCCGCAATATCAAACGAAACATACGGATCAAGATAATCCTTTATAAGAACCTCAGCGGTATTCAGCTTATAGTTCTTCCAGCTCACTCTGTAAACAACCCTGTCGCCGGGAAGAACGGTAAGGTTTTCGCCGGGCTGTTCTTCTGTTTTTACAGGCTTCCAGAGAGGGTTTCTAACAGTATTTGTAGTGATGACGCTGTCGCCGACTTCGAGAGTCGCCTTATTGTTAACTTCGTCATACCCGGTCATCGCCGTCTCGTTGACAACGACCTTCAGGAACATCGATTCGAAATCAGTCTCATAATCGATGCCGGAGATCTCACATATGACGCTATGCGTCGCATCGTCATACCGAACGATCTTTTTTCCATCGCTACTGCGATACACCACGCCGTCAGCGCCTATTTCGGTATACCACTTAGTGGGAACGAGCTGATTCTTTTCGTTTTTCTGAAGATTGGCTTCGCTGTCAAAAACAATTCCGACGAAATCCAACCCGGGATGAAGTACGTCCCTGACGATAACGGTTTCATAGTCGTCAGTATCGACAGCCCAGTCAAGCTCATATATGAGCTCGTCTCCGACCTTTACGTTCACGTCTTCGCCGGGAGCGATCTCGGTCTTGAGAGAAGGTCCGTTTATATAACGCACATAGTTATGCGTTGCAAGCTTTATCGGCGGCCACTGACCGGCGATTCGGCTATAGTTTTGAGTCTCTTCGAGGAAATCAACGGCAATACCGTTGTCATCGTGGGAATGCAAGCCCTCCTGATAAGAGGTGACGTAGTTTTCAAGTCCGGTCTGAATTTCGGAAAACGCTGTTCTCGCTATGACATTGCCGTTCGCGTCACGCACAACTCTGTAGATAACGCCGCGATCAACAATGATCGTATCGGGCGTTATACCGTTAAAATTGTTCAAGCCGACTTCGGCTACTGAATATGTCGTTTCGGGAGGAAGGTTGAGTATAACGATATATTCGTCCGCCCTCAGTGTAAACAGGAAGTAACCGTCATCGAGCTTATCGCCGATCGCGCCGCTTTCGAGTATTTCATCGGGTGTGGCTTTGGTATGATCGGGCGTTATGGAGCGATTATATTTCTCGTAATAATACAGATCCTGATAAACCGTATAGTTATCGTCGTCTGCCATCATTCTGAGAAGGAACACGAATTCCCTATTCCTAAGTTCCTCCAATGCGGGGTCGGGTTCAGTGGGCACTGCCGGCTCTGTCGGGAGGAGAGTAGTTCCGGTGAAGTTCCACTCCGTCCACGGCGCACCCGCATCATCACTGTGAAGGGAGTTACCGTCGTTCATAACGGTGAAGACCGCCTCGAGCTGATCGCCAACTGTATTGGGAATGCTCCCCTTCGGGATGCGGAACTTAACGTACGCGGCATCTTTCGTATCGGGGATGTAATATTCAAAAGAAGAACCGGGAGGGAGAACGCCAAGAGTATATCTATAAGCAGAGTTTGCGTCTGTCGCTTGATTGACAGCATATTGCGGAGTAAGTGTCGAGCCGTCATAGATCAGATCAACAAAGCTGTTATAATACTTTTGGGTAGCATTGGCCGCATTCAAAGCGGAATGAAACCATATACGGAAGTTTGTCTGATTGCCATCAGGCAATGCTTTTGACAGTTTTCCGCTATACGACATCTCGAATTCGTACATATCGTCTACGAGCGAAACGTTATAACGGAATGAACCGGTTTTGTTGCCGGTATTGCTCTGCCACGTACCGCTGTTTACGCCGTCAGCGCCGCCGAGCCATTTCTTTTCTGCAAGTATCTCTTTGCCGTCTTCATCAACGAGCTGCTTTTCAATAACAAGCGCTTCGCTTCTTTCGGGCGGATCCTGATCCCTTATCGACATCGGAACGGTGAAACGCATATAGCAGGATGAGCCGCTCGCGCCGCGTTCGGTAAAGAATACTATCAAACGATAGCTCTTACTCTTTCCGCCATAGGCGATGGGTTCAATGTAATCCCACAAGTTGACGTACTGACCGAGAGACGAGTGAACGCCGCCGATATCAGCCACGAGCTTGATATTTTTGCCGGTCGGTTTGCCGTCTTTATCGAGCTCACTGAGGAAGACCCACATGTCGTCGTCGCCGTAGAACCAGTAGTCAAGCGGCGCGCAATAGCCGGGGACAATGGTAAAATCGATGTAGTACGACATGCCGAAGAATGAATTATGGTCGACAGTTCCTATATCGGTTTGCGCAAGTACGCCTCCGTTGTTCGGATGAATATATTTTCTATTCCCGCTCGCCGACGAGAGACCGAATAAAATATCATGTCCGGGCGTTCCGTGAGAGGGGCTTCCGTCCATAGGCCAGAATTCGTTAGAATAGATGTACTTACCTGAATTATAAACTATCTGAAATTTGTCCAATGAACTGACAACATTGGTATTCGTGTTGTTATTAACAACAGCGGAAAGAGTATACGATCCGCCTTCCCGCGCAAACTTCAGGCTATACTGACCGTCGGTATAGGCGGTCTTACCTATAACTCTTTTTGAAGCATCTGCCGTATTGCTGTCATACTTCGAAAACAGATCGGGAGCGGCGATCTGATCGTTCCAAATGACATTTGGTAAATCGGTATCCGTCGCAGGAATAAGTCCTTTAACGATCTGATACGTCTCGCCTTCAAACCCGTAATTATTATATCCGTTTATTCTATATCTGTTGTCTAAAAGCTGAAAAACTCCGCCGCTATAATTATTATAGCTACTGCCGTCATAGCCTACACCGCCGCCGGTATTACCGAACGCATAGATCGACTTCCCGGAAGTATTGCCGTAATTACCCGGGTTGTTTATTCCCTGCTTATAGGTATACATGTAGTAGAGATTATTGCCGGTTCTTTGCGCGGCAAGCGTCGGATAGGCGATCTGCGAATTTAGATTATTAGAGCCGTATACCTTACCGTCGCCGATATCGTAGTCAAAGAGATTGGCCTCGCGGACATATTCGCTTTGCGTACGGTCATGGACAAAACGGATAACCGTGCCTTCTTTTATAAGAATGGTATATTCATACGGATATGAAGAGTCATTTGTCTTCACGGGTTTTCCGTTTGCGTCAAACTTAATATACGGGTTGCTTGGGTTGTTGGTGAACCTGATCTTACTCGGATCGTGGCGGTTATATGTGCCGGCGTTTACTTCGGGTACGGCGTATTTGACAAAATCGCCTTCAACAAGCTGACTGGTGGGTTTTGCAGTGCCGTTTTCGGGCGGCTGATACACCCATATTTCCGATAATGTATAATTCTTATTAAAATCAGCGTCGTCAAAATTGTTATACAAGAGCGACATATAACCGATCTGCGGACTCGTACGATATGTCATGTCGTTTATATCGCGAAAAAGCTGTACATGGTTATATACGGTCTCAAATTCATAAAAAGAGCCTTTTGCGCCTTCAGCGCCAGAAACCCGTTTTAGCTGCGTCAGGATAAACGGCAAGCGAGTTACTCCGTTTTGAGTGTGAATCGCCGACCAGGTATGACGTCCGTCAACATTATTTGGGTCTGAATTATTGAAGTTCGAAAAAGGAATGACCCTGTCCTGACGTTTTTTCAAAATATCAAGAGTTGATTTCCACCTGTTTAAAAGACCTGCTTGATTATCACTCCAACCTTCATTCAAACGATCGTATATCTTTACCTGCGGCATATTAACGTAATGCTGCAAGGTATATGTCGGGTTGGTAGTGTCGCCTACTACGGCAAAGATCTGTGCGGCATTTTGCGAAAACGCAAGAACAGATTCGTTTGTACTCATCTCGATCGCGGCGAGGTCTTTTTTGCCGTCGGTGACTTCAAGAAGCATGGCTTCTATCTCGCTGAGAGCATATTCGCCGTAAATCGCGGCGGCGTCCCCCTCCAAAACATCGCTATAGCTTGCACGGATCGGCGTGGCAGCGGCGATTTTTTGTTTATCCACCGTTATAGAAATATTTGCGTTACACGACGATATGTCAAGCTCGGTGTCGCGGTCAAGCCACAGGTGCAACCTGAACGTCGCATACGGCAAAGCGTCGCGGTCGATTATATATTTTGTGAAGCTTTCCGTATCGTCGTCGTTGTTTACATCGATCCTCAGATATGGCTCGGCGTCAGACGAAACGCGCCCATCGAAATCGATACTGCCGACAAAATCCACTTGTAAGTCGAAGATTCCGGCGCCGTCGCTCCATGTGTAACTGCTCTTGACGCCCTTGCCGTTAATCGTGAGAGTGCTGTTATTGTTCCAGGTAATGGCCGGGAGAATCAGTGCATAGACAGTGCAGAACACGACAACCGATGCAAGCGCCGAGACTATCTTCTGCCAGCGTCTTCGTCTGTAATTACGTACTCTATATTCAGTTGTCTTTTTTAATATATCCTGCGTGATACGCATAGTACCCCCCCCCCGCATAAAATTAGCGCATATTGTCGAAGAGCAAAAAATTAAGTTTCTATTTATTTAATGATCCGAACTCCGGAAGCGGCCAAACGCGGAACACGACCTTGCCGACCAGCTGTTCTTCCGAAACACAGCCTATCTGTTGAGTTCTTGAATCGGTTGATGTGACGCGGTTATCTCCCATCACGAACCATCGGTTGTCCGGCACCTGAAACGGGAGCTCGATATCGCATGTGCCAAAGGCTTTCTCACTCAGATATGGTTCGTCTTTCAGTTCGTTATTTACATAGACGTTGCCTTCGGAATCGATATCGACCCAATCGCCCGGTCCGGCTATACAGCGCTTCACAAGAAGCTTATTGCCGTAATAAAAAGCCATAAGCTCGCCGGTTTTAAAGTCTGTGGTTTTTAAAGAAAGCACTATCTGACCGTCGGCAAGCGTCGGGGACATAGAATCGCCTGATATCTGAAGCACCGGCATCAGCAACGTTACAACGAGAACGGATATCGACGCCACAACGATCAGAACGCCGAGGGTGCTTCTTATGACCCTTGAATAACGCTTTTTATATCTGATTGTGCTTCGAGCCTCTTCAACCTGCTCGGGCGTAGGAATATCGATTCTTTTCTCGTTCATATGATTTCCACCGCTACGAAATTTTTTTTGCTTTGAAATTACTTATTCTTTTTGATTGCTTTGAGCGCCGACCTGATAAGCTTTGCAAATTCATTCTTGCGCTCCGCTATCATTTCGTCGGTTACGCGAAGCATTTCGTTACAATCGGACTCCGCCGCGTCAAGCATTGCGTTTGCCTTCGCTTCGGCTTCTTTTATTATACGCTCCGATTCGCTTTTTGCTTCAACAGCGGCGTTTTGTATTTGGCGCAAATACTGTTCGGCGGCGGTCTGAGCAGTTTCAAAAACACCGTTAACCGCAACAGCCGCTTCGGCTATCGACCCGGCGCTCGATATCTTCAGCTCCTTGGATTCGAGCCGTTTTTCAAGCTCGGCGTTTCTTTCGAGCAATGCTTTTTCGTTCTTTTGCAGCTCGAAGATTATATCGAGAAGATCGGCTTTACTAAGCCGCCTGAACTCTTTATCGGTCATATCGCTTACACCCTTTTAAGTACATTTTATAATAGCATGAGCAGAGCAGACACAATAACGCATTCAAACTTATACTGACCTATCATACCACATATATTTTCTATTGTCAATACCCATGCCATATAGATATGCTAAAAAATGAGATAATAAGATGCTGTTTTATTGCCTATTTTAACCATTGAGGCGCTCATGGCACGGCGGATTACTATCTATATGTTCCCGTAATAGTTTGATGACGCAAAATTTTCAAAATGTTAAAATATCTCTTGAATTATCGGCTGCTTTATAGTACAATATCTGCGTCAAATTTCGACCCCAAGGAGGAGTTTTCATGAAAAACCTGAAGCCGCAGCTATTGCTGTCGCTTAAAAACTATTCAAAAGAAAAACTGATCAAGGATCTGACAGCCGGGATCATCGTTGCTATCATTGCACTGCCGCTTTCCATAGCGCTGGCACTTGCGTCCGGCGTCTCTCCCGAACAAGGTCTTTACACCGCCATAATCGCCGGCTTCTTCATCTCCGCTCTTGGAGGCAGCAAGGTTCAGATCGCCGGTCCTACCGCCGCCTTCGCCACAATCGTCGCCGGCATCGTCGCCGCAAACGGCATGAGCGGTCTCGCCACCGCTACCATCCTGGCAGGTATTTTTCTTGTCATTATCGGCGTATTCAAGCTTGGCAGTCTGATCAGATATGTGCCATATACCATTACCACCGGTTTCACCGCCGGAATCGCCGTGACGATTCTCATCGGTCAGATAAAGGACTTTCTCGGTCTTACATTCCAAAACTCGCCGATCGAAACCATTGACAAGGTCAAGGAAGTTGTTTCCTGCATCGGTACACTTAACATCTGGGCGCTGGTTATCGGCTGTGTTTCTCTCGCCATTCTGATCCTTTGGCCCATGCTTCCCGGATTTTTTAAAAAGATCCCTGCTTCACTTATCGCAGTTATAGTCACATCGCTTATCGTCGGTCTGTTCGACATGCCGGTTAACACGATCGGTGATCTCTACACAATTTCGAACGCTCCCCCCACATTCCACGCACCGGATTTTTCGCTTTCAACAATCAAGGCGGTATTGCCGGACGCTGTCACCATAGCGATACTCGCCGCTATCGAATCGCTTTTGTCTTGCGTTGTTGCGGATGAAATGATCGGCGCTAAGCACAACTCCAACATGGAGCTCGTCGCCCAGGGCGTCGGCAACGCCGCCTCTGCTCTCTTCGGCGGTATACCTGCGACCGGCGCTATCGCGCGCACCGCGGCCAACATCAAAAACGGGGGCACTTCGCCTGTTTCCGGAATCGTTCACTCGGTCGTACTGCTTGCTATTTTGGTGTTCCTCATGCCGTACGCGGCGCTCATACCTATGCCCTGCATCGCCGCGATCTTGTTCCAGGTTGCTTATAATATGAGCGGCTGGCGCACCGTCGTACGCGTCTCGAATCAATCGCCTAAAAGCGATATCGCCGTGCTCGCCGTTACGTTTATTCTTACAGTCGTATTCGACCTGGTCGTCGCTATCGTCGTCGGTCTGCTGCTCGCATGTCTCCTCTTCATAAAGCGCATGGCAAGCGTTACAAAGGTCAAAGAATGGACATACAGCAACGCGGATTCGCGCATGAAGTCCGTTCCCGCTAATGTTATGATCTATGAGATCTCTGGTCCTATGTTCTTCGGCGCCGCCGACAAAATTCCCGAAATCGATACAAACAGCGGCAAA
>CAZVSW010000041.1:12297-13679 GCA_964630005.1 uncultured Ruminococcus sp.
TATGATACTCCGTATGAGTAACGTTCCTGCGCTTGATATCACCGCCATGAACGGTCTGTCGCGGCTTTATGATCAATGTCAGAAAAACGGAATCAAGTTGATCTTCTCCCACGTTAACGCTCAGCCGATGACCGTTATCAAAAAGGCAGGGCTCTTTGACATGATGGGCTCAGATTGTTTCCAACCCAATATAGACGCCGCGATCCAGGAATCAGCGCGCTGTAAATAAATCAGATACGGCACACACTTAAAAAAACAAATAGGAATCGTACCAAACGCGTACGATTCCTATTTTATTAATTTTGTATGGTTTCTCTCAAAACGACAGTATCTACTGGACTAATCATCGTTTTTTTCTCTGCAAATGACACATCGCTCCAATCTCTCAAAAATGGCGTCAAATCTTTTGTCGGCTCTCATACTGTCAAACCAAGAATTTTTAATTGCTTTCCAATAGTCATTAGGAATAATCCAGTTGCTCCATTCATTACGAGTCATGCAAAGAGCCCTGTATTCCCTTCCGTTTTCTTCAAGCCAATAAAAATGCGATTTCAGAGAAAACCCTCTGAGTGACGGCGACGAGCACCCAAGTTCAAACTCTTCATCCGGAATTGACATGAGTTGTTCTATAATGCGTACCGTATCTTCAAAAGCATCATACGCCGAATCCATTTCTTCAAGTTTTGCAAGAGCCGCTACATAACGCAGACCAAGGAGAATTCTTGCCTCACACCACAGATCAGGCGCTGTACCGCCGCTAACAATATGCTTTTTATCGGGCGTCAAGCAGTTTACCGCATTAAGATAATTTAACTGCGTTTCCGAAAACCATTTGAAATGATTCGGTTCTTTGCATGAATACTCTTGCCAATCATTTACTGCGCCGACAATATGTTCAAGCTCATACCATAAGACAAACTGCCTCACAGGCTCGATTTTGTCAAATTCTTCCCGCATTTTATATCGATTGAACAGCAGCGTCGAGCGAGCCATATCCTCTCGACTTGCATATGCGTCAAGAAAAGCATCAATGTGTTCGTCATCTTCCATATTCGCCATATGATCAATCACGCCGTAATGCTGCTCTCTTGGACATGTTTGAAAGATCTCTTCAGCCAAAAGGCGCATTTCATCAAGAATTCTTTCGTTTCGGTAAAGTCCGGATCTCCAGATCTCGTTATACATCCCCCAAAACCAATAGTCTCGATACTCTCTGAGATTTATCCTTATCTCACGCATCAATTCAATGCTTTTTTCAACATCTTTTGCGCGAACTACCTCTTCAAACGCTCTTTGAAGGTCAGCGCAAAATCTTTGCTTTTCTTCTTCGGTGCATCCCAGCATGGCGTCAACAGACGTTTCAAAAAACGATGCGATCATAG
>CAZVSW010000042.1:0-13253 GCA_964630005.1 uncultured Ruminococcus sp.
GCCATATGAATTTATAAAATTTTCTAAAAGTACAGTATGATTATATTTCAACAGCGACGAATTCCGGTTTGTGGAACTGTTAATGGGAACACTTTTCCGAAAATGGATAATATTTTTTAAAAAAGCCCTTGACAAACGGCGCGAAAAGCGATATAATAACTTTTGCTCACGTATAGTTATAGGCAGATCATGCGCTTTTGCGTTCAGGCATTTGCTGTGTTTTTGTCTTTTTAAATACGATAGGAGTAGTTATGCTCGATTTAAGCGCTTTAATAGCACAAAAAGAACATACTCTCGGTTTTTCGGGTGTTTTGCCTGCGGCAGAATTCGTTCCCGAAGCCGAAAGCGGTAGATTGAAGATGGAAGGCGTTGTCACCGGACGCGCCGGATATCTTGAACTTAAGGCGGATTTCCATCTCGAAGCGCGCGTGCTCTGCGCCCGCTGTGCCACGCCGTTTGACACGGAATTTGACTTCTCTGTTGAAATTCCCGTGGCGGTGTCACTTGAAAACGAGGACGACGAGGCTGATTATGTCCTCGCCCCCGACGGAATTCTGGATGAAGAGGATTTTTGCCGTACCGCAGCTGTTTTGAATTTGCCCCTACGGTTTTTGTGCCGTCAGGATTGCAAAGGTCTTTGCCCCGATTGCGGAATCGATCTGAATCACGGCACATGCTCCTGTGCATCGAAAAAGATCGACCCACGTTTGGCGAAGTTAAAAGAACTTTTGGATAAATAAATCGTTTGGATGATAAGGAGGTGCCCCGAAAATGGCAGTACCGAAGAGAAAAACATCAAGAGCAAGACGTGATACGAGACGTTCCAGCGTTTGGAAGCTTTCCGCTCCCGGCATGACAAAGTGCCCTAAGTGTGGCGCGGCTGTTCTGTCTCACAGAGTCTGCAAGGCCTGCGGCTCTTATGGCGGAGAGCAGATCCTTGACGTCAAGTCCGCTGACTGATGAATGAAAACGGCGTGCCTTTATAAAGGTGTGCCGCTTTTTGTTTTTTATTGAGGAGTACGGTATTATGGTTACGATCTCTTCTGTTTTGCCACGCAGTGCGGCGGAGCGCGCCGGGCTTCGCGCAGGCGACAGGCTTGTCTCTATAAATGGCAACGGCATTTCGGACGTGCTTGACTATCGGTTCTATGTGACCGAAAAAAGGGTGGCGCTCACTGTATTGCGCGACGGCGAAACGCTTGAATTTGTTATAAAAAAGCCGGAATATGATGATATAGGGCTGGATTTTGAAACGTATCTGATGGACAAAAAGAAATGCTGCGCCAACCGCTGTATCTTCTGCTTTATCGATCAGAATCCGTGCGGCATGCGTGAGAGCATATATTTTAAAGACGACGACGAGCGGCTTTCGTTTTTGCAGGGCAACTACGTGACGCTCACGAATCTTAAACAGCGCGACATCGACCGCATGATAAAAATGCGCATTTCGCCCATAAATGTGAGCGTACATACAGTTGAGCCCGAGCTTCGCTGTATGATGCTCGGCAACCGCTTTGCCGGCGAGAGCCTGAAGTACTTGAAACAGCTTTCCGACGCCGGTATCGAGCTGAATCTGCAATTTGTGCTCTGCCGCGGTATAAACGACGGCGAGCACCTTAAAAGATCGCTCGAATTTGTGCGCGGTTTAAAGACATTTCAGTCGGCGGCGTTTGTTCCGGCGGGCATGACCGAGCATCGCGATGGACTCTATAAGCTCCAACCCTACGACCGCGAATCGGCGGCGGCGGTTATCGACGCTGTTGAAGCTGAAAATGAATATTATATGAACGAGCGCGGCGGGGGCGCGGTGTTTGCCTCTGATGAATTTTATCTTATCGCCGGCAGACCGCTGCCCGACGACGACTATTATTGCGGCTATCCGCAGCTCGAAAACGGAGTCGGTATGCTTACCGACCTGAAAACTACGTTTTTGTGGGAGCTTGAAAATACCGCAAGCGTTGACGGCGGCGAGGTACATATCGCGACGGGCGTTGCGGCATACCCTACGATACGCGAGCTGGCGGACGCGTTCTCGGCAAAATTTCCGGGGCGCAAAATCGTCGTTCACGAAATAAAAAACACCTTTTTCGGCGGCTCGGTCACCGTGAGCGGTCTGATCACCGGCGGCGACCTGATCGCCCAGCTTGCCGGCAAGGTCAAAAACAAACTGCTTATCCCGTCGAATATGCTGAAAGCGGACGAGCCCGTTTTTCTTGATGACGTTACGCTTGGCGAGCTTGAAGAAAAGCTCGGCGTGACGGTCAGACCCGTAAGACCTGAGGAGCTTTGCATGTCGCTTACGGAAATATAATATTATGAGAAAAATATATGTTGAATTACGAATCTGTTGTTTCACTTGCATTTCGCAGACAGCACATTTGCTGTCCTGCTGACGAAAATGAATATATCGAACTGCTTCGCTTTTTGATGCCGGTTTCCACAAGCTTCTGGAGCGACCCGGGCTGTGCGCCCGAGCTTCAGCACCGCGCGGCGTTTGACGACCGCGAGTTCAACAATACACTGCGCCACGAGCGCCGACTGGTAAAAGGGCGCTATCGCGGCGGCGGTGTGGGCTATGTGCTCCGTGAGGAGCAGGAGCTTTGCGCCGCGGCGTACATGAAGCCGCGCGGGGACATGACGCTCGACGAGGGAATGATGCTTGAATTCCTTCAAAAAAACGGACCGAGCTCCGTTGCGCAGATCAAAAAACAGACGGGAATGCTTGTCAAGCATATCACGCCCCTGCTTCATAAGCTTGCAAGCCGCTTTATGGTCGCCGAGGATCAGTTTGAGGACGGATGGTCGACTTTGTGGTATCCGTTTGAACAGCTTTATCCCGATCAGAACGTGCTGCGCCATACCCGCACGGAGGCGATCGCCGAGCTGCTTCGCCGCCATGCATATATGTTTGGCTTTGTCACGCTTGATTCGGTCAGGGCGCTTTACGGTTTTTCGATCCGCGATATAAAAGACGCGGTGAATATGCTGCTTGACAACATGGTGTTTGTTGAAGAATCGATGGGCAGAGAGCGCGGCTGGGCGCTTGCCGCCGATATCGACGAGCTGAGCGGATGCGGCGAAAAGCCTTGCGGCGTGTGGGTATTTAACCGCGCCGACCCGCTTGTGAGGGCAAATGAAGCGTTTCTGAAGGGCAGATACACTCTGTCCGGCAGTGAGACGATGTACTACGTCAACATAGACGGCGAATTTTGCGGAGCAGTGATGGGCAGATTCAATTTTTCGGGTAATGAGCACCGCGACCTGCTTTTAGAGATACCATATGACGAGGCGCAGGCCCGCCGCGAGGAGATACTTTCCGCGGTCTATAAAGTGATAAACCCCTTCACATCGCCCCTGCTCGCCTTCATGGGCGAAGAGATCATGTTTTGAATTTTTGACCGGAAGTTTGCAAAAAAGCATTGACTTTCGGGGCGCGACGTGATATTCTGTATCAAAGAAAAAGCTTTATATACAAGGAGAATTTATATGAATAAAATCCGCGTTACTATATGGAATGAATTCCGCCATGAAAAGACCAATGAAGAGGTTCGCAAGCTCTACCCCGACGGTCTTCATGCCGAGATCGGAAAGGCGCTTGCCGAATGCGGCGACCTTGAGATCACCCTGGCGGCGCTTGACGACCCCGATCAGGGACTTCCCGATGAGGTTCTGAATAATACCGACGTGCTGTTCTGGTGGGGACACATGGCGCACGGCGACGTTGACGACGCGCTTGTTGAACGAGTACGCCAGCGCGTTTATAACGGCATGGGTCTTGTGGTGCTTCATTCCGGTCACTATTCCAAGGTGTTCCGCTCGGTAGTCGGCACGACCGGCAACCTTCTCTGGGGCGACAACCTCCACGAGATCGTCTGGAACATCAACCCGACTCACCCGATCGCCGCAGGCGTTCCTTCGCATTTCCACCTCGAAGCCGAGGAGGTCTATGCAGAGCCCTTCCAGATCCCCGATCCCGATGAACAGGTATTCCTTTCATGGTACGAGACCGGCTATGTTTTCCGCTCCGGCTGTGTATGGAAGCGCGGCGCAGGCAAAGTGTTCTACTTCCAGCCCGGTCACGAGACCGTTCCTACATATCTCAACGCAAATGTCCGTCAGATACTGAAAAACGCGGCTCATTACTGCGCACAGCGCGAAACGGGCTATCGCTATCTGCCGGCAGGAAATGCACCTTATATCGGCGGCAAAATGGTTGGCGAGGACGAGCTCGAACCGCTCAAGAAATAATCGTATAATCGAAAAAATCGCACCCCGGAGTATCTCCGGGGTGTCATTTGTATTAAGTACGAATTTTCAGGCTTCGAACATGTCCGAAAGGCGCTTTACCGAGGCATAAAGCTCATTCATGCCGTTTTGCACTTCGTCGACTGTCTTATAGCCCCTGCTTTTAAGGTATGCATCCGCTTCAAGCGTCAGGTCGCCGCTGTAGCCGATATCGCGAAGGGCGGCTATGATAGCGCCGAAGTCGAGGCTCATCGAAAAGGGGATCTGATGCGAATCGTGGAACTTGTCGTTGTCGTGCAGATGCAGTGCCTGCAAGTGACTGCCCAGCGCGCGTATCATGTTGGCGGCGCCCGACCCTACATTTTCCATTTCGGCATGACCCACGTCGAGGCAGGCGACAAGGAAGTCGTCGTTTACGGCGTTAAAGTGGGCAAGAAAGCTTTCCGAAGTGGCGCAGGCGGCAAACGCCGGGCGGCGGTTTACTTCGTCCCAGTTCCACATGTTCTCCGCCGCTATCTTGACCCCATGCTCCTTGGCGAAGGGGAGCAACCCGAAATACATCTCGGCGTTTTCTTCGGGCGACTGGTTATTATCGGGGTGGATGATGCATATCTTTCCGCCTGCTTCGGCGGTGCATTCGATGGAGCGCTTGAAATACGAGCGGATATCATGGCATGTGGTGGGAAACGGCGCGTGTGACTGATTGCATTCGATGCCGTTGTCAAGCCCTATCTGTCTGAGCTTTCTTGCAAAAGCAAGATAGTTGTCCTGAGCCAGCGGATGGTCGCTTTTAAGAAGCACGCCCTTGTTCCAGTCGTAATTGCACATCGCCGTCATGGTAAAATCCCATGCGTCAAACCCTGCACGGGCTACACATTCAATAGCGCGCTCTTCGCCGATAATGCGGGAGGAAGAGCCTATCTCTGTTGATGTTCTCATACGCTGAATGGCAACCGTGACAGCCGGAGCAATCGCCGTTGCAGCCGTCGTGGTCGTGGTGGTGTTCGGGCATGATGATGGACTGAAGGTCTTCATAAATGCCGTTATATATCTCTGCAAGTACGCTCTCTTTTTCCGCAAAAGCCTTGGCGCGGGGGTTTTCGATGATCTGACCGTAAAGGGCTTCGATTCTTGCTTTGATGGAAGTGAGGAGCAACTGGTCGGGCTCTGCCTTGGCGGATTCGGTGTCGTATACCTTGGTCTGAACGTTATATTCGTTGACGAGGGTGAGAAGCTCACCGTCGGTCATATAGGCGTCGCGCGCGGCGATGTATTCTTTAACTTCGCCGGTTTCCGCAAGGGCGGCTTTGAGCTGTTCGGTAAGTGCTTTAATCTGTTCGTTCATGTTGTTTTCCTTAGTTTTTATAATATTTTTGCTTCAAGCGTAAATGGGTGGGCGGCGGTGATCTCGGCGTTTACAAAAGTGCCTGCGGGTACTGCTTTGTCGAGCGCGACGATCTTGTTCTGGGACGAGCGGGCGACGTTTTTTTCGCCGTCAAAGCCGTCGGAAAGCAGACGCAGTGTTTTGCCGACATATTTTTGGTTGGCCGCAAGAGACATATCGTTTTGCGCAGCGATAAGACGTTCAAAACGCCTGACCTGTTCTTCGTGCGGTATGCGTCCGGGCAGTTTTTCGGCAACCGTGCCGCGGCGCGGCGAATATATAAAGGAATAGAGCATGTCAAAGCCCACTTCCCTTACGAGCGACACCGTTTCTTCAAATTCCTCCTCGGTCTCGCCGGGGAAGCCGCAGATGATATCTGTCGTGAGGGAGGCAAACGGGAGCTTTTCCTTGATATAAAGCGCTTTTTCGATATACTGCTCGCGCGTATACTTTCTGTTCATGGCGGAAAGCACGCGGTTACTGCCCGATTGAACCGGCAGGTGGAAGTGGCGTGCGATCTTGTCTGTCGACGCCATAACGTCGATAAGCTCCTTCGAAGCGTCCTTCGGGTGGCTCGTCATAAAGCGGAGCAGAAAATCGCCGTCGATCTCCGAGGCTTTTTTCAAAAGCTCCGGAAAGCTCATTCCGCCGTCATAGCTGTTTACGTTCTGCCCGAGCAGAGTGATGTCCTTATAGCCTGCCTCGGCGAGCTGTCTGATCTCATTCAGCACGTCTTCGGGGCGGCGGCTGCGCTCTCTGCCGCGCACATACGGCACGATACAATAGGTGCAATAGTTGTTGCAGCCGTACATGATCGATACCCACGCCTTGTAGTCCGAACGGCGTTCCGTGGGCATATCCTCGCAGATCACGCCGAAATCGGCGTGCGGCAGTTCGTTTACGCAAAAACTGCGTCCGCCGCCGTTTATGCGGTCATAGATGAGCTCGGGCAGGCGGTGGTTCATGTCTGTGCCGAACACTACGTCGACATACGGATAGCTTTTTCTGATCTTTTCGCCGACGTGCGCTTCCTGCGCCATACAGCCGCACAGCATTACTATCATACCCGGATTTTTTTCTTTTAACTTCTTCAGACCGCCTGTTTTTGAAAAAACCTTAAGCTCTGCATGTTCGCGGATGGCGCAGGTGTTTATGAGCACCAGGTCGGCGTCGTCTGCGCTGTCGGTGACTGTATATCCGCATTCGGCGGCAATGCCGAGCAGTCTCTCAGTGTCCGCTTCGTTTTGCTGACAGCCGTATGTTTCCGCATATACCTTGGGCGACACGCCGAGCGAGGCAAAGCGGTCGCGCAGTTTTTTTGCGATCTGCTTCTGAGCTGTGATCTGAGCTTCGGGAACGAAAATATCCATCAAAACAGTGAACCGGTCCTTATAAGATTGTCGTCAAGCCACTGCGAATACAGTGTACTGCGCTTGTCGAAGCTGCCGTAGGCGACTTTTCCGGCGGAGGCGGAGGCGTGGATAAAGTCGCCGTCGCCGATGGCGACAGCCACATGACCGCGGAAGAAATAGAGGTCGCCGGGCTTGGCTTCGTCCCTTTCGATTTCGCGAAGGCGCGGAGTTTTTTCAAAATCCGCGTCGCGCCAGATGTTGATGCCCGCCATATGGCACGCCATGAAGGCAAGCCCCGAGCAGTCGACGCCCATAGGGGTCTTGCCGCCCCAGCGGTACTGAGCGTTCATATATTTATATGCGTTTTGCACGATCGCCTCGCGCGTTTTAGCTTCGCTCTGCTCCTTCGGGAACGGAACGAGCGCGGTCTTTGGGATATAGAAGGTGCGCTTATCGGGCAACACGACAAAGGCGTGTTTTTCAAACTGGTCGGAAAATCCGGCGTCGACCTTAGCGCCCATGGGCAGGGTCATGACCGGCGCATGGAAGTTTGAAGCGTCGGGGAGAAGGTCGGCAAAGGGCAGACCGATCATATGTGACGGCGGCGCGAGCTGAGGCATGAGGTTTGACTCCTTTGTCCAGCCGCTGTAGCCGAATTCGTCCTTGATCCTTGCAAAACCGCCGAGACGGTCGGTGATCTCGGCAGTTGTGCCGAAGATCGCCTCGTCTACGTGTTCGGAGTTTGCATCCGGATAGCGGAACACCGCCGCTGTGGGTACGGAAACTGTATAGATCATATTAAAATCAAAGAACGATCTCTTTGCCCTGACGAGCGGATTCGTATATTGCGTCGAGCATCTGCTGCATCATGATAGCCTGTTCGATGGGGTAAACGGGCTTTTTGCCGTTTAAAACGCAGTCGCAGAAATGGGTGATCTCGTCGGCGAAGCGGTCGTTATCGCTCATAGTGATGACGTCGTCGCTGAGGTAGCCGTTTCTTTCGCCGTAGATGGTGAGCGGGCTTAAGGAAGCGCCGGCCTTTGTACCGCATACAAGGGTATCGGTGTGGGCAGGTCCGTTATATGCCCAGGTGGCTTCGAACATCAGCGAAGCGCCGTTTTCGAAATGGATGACGCCTGCGCCGCTGTCTTCGGTGTCAAACTGGTTGTCGGGGCATTTTGTGCCTATCCAGCGGCCTACGCCCTTGGTCTGATAGTCGCCGATTCTGGAGGAGGTCTGAGCCGAAACTCTTACGGGCTTGGGCGTGCCCATCATATACCATGCGGCGTCGATGCCGTGGATGCCGATGTCGATAACAGGTCCTCCGCCGGAGGTCTTTTTATCGGTAAACCAGCCGTAGGGAGTGCCGCGGCGGCGTACATACGCGGTCTTTGCGAAGTATACATCGCCGAGTTCGCCGTTGTCGAGCATGTTTCTTACGTATTTGTTGGCGTTGCCGAAACGTCCGGGAACGGCAAGCATGAAGGTGACGTTGTTGGCGTTGACGGCGGCTTCGATCTTTTTCGCCTCTTCAACAGAGATCGAGAGGGGCTTTTCGCAAAGCACGTGTTTGCCGGCGTTTGCAGCTTCGACGGCGACAACGGAGTGAGCGTTGTTCCAGGTGCAGATATCGACAGCGTCGATCTCCTCGTTTGCGAGCATGTCGGCTACGCTGCCGTAGTAGTGCGGGATGCCGAAATCCTCGGCTGCTTTTTTTGCTCTTTCAAGGTCGAGGTCGGCAATAGCCATGACCTTGGCGTTGGTGATTTTTTTATAAGCGGGCAGATGAGCGCTGCGGGCGATGTTGCCTGCGCCTACCACGCCGATGCGTACGAAATCTGACATGATATGTCTCCTTTTATTTTATATAAATTTGTTTGCAAAGTGATTTCCACCCGACTATTTTACCCTCTTGGGGCAGTAATGTCAAGCATATTAAAATTATTTTTGCAAAAACTCTTGATTTTTCGGAAAAAGATGTTATGATAGAGCTTAGAAATAAACAGACTGATGACAACCCCTTAATGTTCCGCTTTCGGAAGAAAATGGGGTGTTAGGGGAGAAACCATCAGGGTTTCCGCCCCTGAATACAATCAGATCATCGATAAGATTGTACTTTAGGACCTTGTCAGCAATCTGAAATAAATTCTTTTCAGAAAAGGATATTTAGCTATGAACAAACTTAAGACTTGTATCATAGGCTGCGGCAACATTTTCCCGATGCATGCCGTCAGCGTTACACGCTGCCCCGAAGCCGAGCTTGTTGCCGTCTGCGACGTTAAGGAAGACAGAGCAAAGGCAAAGGCTGAGGAATTCGGCTGCAAGTATTATCTCGATTATAAGGAAATGATCGATAAGGAACAGCCCGATGTAGTACATCTCTGCCTGCCTCATTACCTCCATCCGATCGTTGCGATCTATTGCGAAGAGCGCGGCATCAACGTTCTTACCGAAAAGCCCATGTCCATCGATCTGAAGGACTCCAAGGCAATGATCGATACCGCAAGAAAGAACAACGTCACCCTCGGCTGTATCTTCCAGAACCGTTATAACGCGGGTACTGTCCTTGTCAAGGATCTTCTCGACCGCGGCGAGCTCGGCAAGATCAAATCCGCAAAGCTTGCAGTTACCTGGGACAGAAGCGACAAATACTATACCAGCAGCGACTGGAAGGGCACATGGGATAAAGAAGGCGGCGGCGTTATCATCGACCAGGCTATCCACACTATGGATATGCTCCGCTACCTCGTAAACGAAGAGATCGACTATGTCGACGCTACGATCGCTAACCGCGGTCACGCCATCATCGACGTTGAAGACAGCGCCGAAGGTATCATCAAATATAAAAACGGTCTTCTTACCGCTTTCCACGCCATCAACTACTATAGCTATGACGCACCCGTTGAGATCGAAATGGACTGCGAAAATGCTCTTGTCAAGATGTATTCCGACTCTGCCGACGTCATCTTCAAAAACGGCAAGACCATTCATATCGACCGCGATCCTAACGAAAACTTTAACTACGGTAACGTCAAGAGCTATTGGGGCGTTAACCACGTTAAGCAGATCCAGAATTTCTATCACTGCCTCGTAACCGGCGAAAAGCCCTTCATTCCTGTTGAAACCGCATATAAGACCATGGAAATGATCTGTGCAGTCTATAAGAGCGGCAAAGAGCATCGCAGAGTTACCATTGAAGAAATGAGAAACGAAGTCGGCGGAACGTTCGAAGCTTAGTTTTTCAGACGGGAAGCGCTTTTTTCGACAGAACTTCATTAGCGGGTGTAAAAACGTAAAAAGCCAAACAGCTGAGTCAAAAATTTTTGATTCAGCTGTTTTCTCATCCGGTTTTTATAAATTATTTGCCGCGAAGCGACACCTTTTCTCTTCAATCTTCACTTTTCTCTTGCGCTGTGATGTATAGGTCGATATCCTCGACAATATAGCGCACGCCCGTTGTATGCAAAGCTTCGTAGCAGTTATAAACGTACTCCCAAACCTTGTAACGGCTGAACAGTTCCGCAAGCTGTCTGCCCGTCAGTTGCTTTGCAAGCTTGTATTGCTCGGCGCAGAAGATCATAAATTTACCCTGTCTGCTCATTCAGCATGCCTCCTCCGGCAGCTCAAAGCCGCCCGTCTTTTTTTCTTCGTCAAACATGTTGAACAGCGTGAGCGGGCTGAAATGCCAGATCTTCGTTTCTTCCTGCTCCAAAAGGGCATAGACGTTTGAATTGTAAAACTCGTTTGAAGCGGTCATTTCGTCGTACGGATAATTTTCGGTGATCATATGAACGATCTGCTCCACAAGTATGCCCATAACAGCGCTGAATTTTTCTGATTCCATTACAATTCCTCCTGAGGCACAGTCACAATCTGGGCTCGGAAACGATAACGTTGCTGCCGTGATATAGAATCATACCGTACACCTCCCACCTGAGCCTGATTCTATTATACACAAAACAAAGAAAAATTTCAATATCCTATTGCCTTTCTAAGATGAGATAACGCCCGAATCCGCGTGATTTCAGAAAAAATATTTTTGCAAAGCTGACTTTTTGAAGCCGTTTTTGGCGAAAAAGTTAAAAAACGCTTAACTCGCTATTGACAAAGGTTGTTAAGCGTGCTATAATCAAACCATCAAAATGGATAATACATCCAAAAAAGCTTGAAGACGCGGCGTTGTGCCCGGCTTCGAGAACCGTATTCTTTTAAGAAAGGAAAAATTAACATGAAAAAACTCCTTGCACTTGTTCTCGCACTTGCAATGGTGGTTACCATGTCTGCTGTTTTTGTAACCGCAGAAGCCGGCGACCCCGTTGCTATCAAAGGCATCAGCTTCAAATCCGAAGTTGACGGTGTTGTTGTTGCTGTTCCCCGCGGATCCAGCACCAGCATCGATGTTCTTATCGACGGCGATACCGTTTCCAACGCTAACGATCACCAAAATACCGGTATTGTCCTTTTCCAAAACACTCACTGTGAAACTGCCGAAGAGTATCCCAGCTTTGACCTTATCCTTGAGCTTGCAGATACCGCAACCGTAAACGGCGGCGCTATCTCGTTCTACAACCAGGGTATTGCCATGATCGGCACTCCTAAGGACAGAACCGTCACCATCGAATACTCCGATGACGGCGTTGACTTTATCTATGCTGAAGAGATCGTCCTCGACTGCATTGATTCCAACAAAGACTGGGAAGATAATAACGGCGCTATCGTCAACGAAACCGTTGAATTTTCTCTCAGCGCTCCCATCAACGCTAAGTACATCAAGATCACCTTCGCTTACGGCGATTCTCCTAAAGCTTTCGTAGATAGTGCTTCCAAATACGTTTGGGAATGGATGGGCATGACCGAAATCGCTCTCGACGCTGTTGAAGCAGGCGGTCCTATCGTTGAAGATCCTTCCGAAGAACCCTCTGTTGAACCTTCCGTAGAGCCTTCTGTTGAACCCTCTGTTGAGCCTTCCGAAGAACCCTCCGCTCCTGTTGTGGTTGTTCCCGTAACCGGCAACCTCGCAGCTGGCAAGTCCTATACCATCGACGACCTCTTCCGCGCAGGCGGTGCAGAAGTCGGTTGGGGTTGGAGCGACACCGCAGCTGTTGCTTATCCCGATGAAGACGGCAAAACTCTTACCGATAGCATCCGTTCCAATGGCGAAGCTGATTTCCACGACGCCGCTTGGATCGGCTTCAACACCGCAACACCTTCCACCACCGAAAACGGCTATGCATGGATGAACGTTGACCTCGGCGACAAGGCTGACCTTGACAAATTTGTCCTTTATATCGGCGGTAAGGGTCTCGGCGGCGGCATCTCCCTCCCCGAAAAGGTTGAATTCTTCGTTTCCGATGATAACGAAAACTGGACCTCTGTCGGCGAAGCTGTAATGCCTGAAGACGACGGCGCTCTCGTTGAAGGCGCAGCTGTTCTTGAACTTGACAAGGCTGTTTCCGGCAGATATGTTCGTGCTGAAGTAAGCCGTGAAAAGGGCTGGATGTTCGTTTCCGAGCTTGAAGTTTACGGCACTCAGGAAGTTGTTGTTACTCCTTCCACTCCCTCTACCGAACCCACCTCCGACAGCGGCATCGTCGCTCTCGCAGTCATCGCTTCTCTCGCAGTTGCAGGCGCTGTTATCGTTAAAAAGTCCAGATAAGTTTTTGGCTTAACTGTATTAACACGATAAGTTAATAATTCCGTACCCGAAATCATTCGATTTCGGGTACTTTTTTGTTCTGAAAAAGACGAAACGGTTCAGCGTAACGGTATAAAAAACAACGCAGCTGCGCTTGCGATAAGATCGCTTGCGCAGGCTGCGTTTTTGTCGGAATGTTTTTGAACAGGGCGGCTGAGGTCAGTCGTCTGCTCTTGTGCCGAGAATCGGGACCATTTTGCGATAAAATTCCATATAATCGCCGTTATCGAGGTGGAAACGGATCTGCTCCATCAGGTTATTATAGAAATAGAGATTGTGAATGACGCACAGACGCATTGCCAAAAGCTCGCGCGCTTTGAACAGATGACGGATATAGGCGCGGCTGTAATTGCGGCATACCTCGCAGTCGCAATTCGGGTCGATGGGTCGTTCGTCAAGCAGATATTTGTTGTTGTTCAGGTTCATAAACCCTACCGACGTAAACAGGTTGCCGTGACGCGCGTTTCTGCTGGGCATGACGCAGTCCAAGAAATCAACGCCGCGCGCGACCCCTTCAAGAATTTTCACGGGAGTGCCGACGCCCATAAGATAGCGCGGGCGGTCCTTGAACATATAT
>CAZVSW010000043.1:0-12688 GCA_964630005.1 uncultured Ruminococcus sp.
ACTTTTCTTAAACTTGCTCCCTCTGTAATACGAAGCACCTTGACACGATGCTTGCCCTCGCCAAGGCTGTCGAAGCAGATACGCTCGTCGCCGTTTACAAGCGCAAAGCGCTGGGACATGCCGTCGACAAAAACGCGCAGATACGCCGGCGCGCCGTCACATTCATATTTTCCAAAGGTAACGACAAAGCCGTCGCCATTGAATTCAAACTCAAAGCCGCTGTTGCTCCAGCTGAGCAGGAGCGAACCGTCAGAAAATTTGCATCTGCCGTGCTGTTTTATCTGACGGCAGGAATTGAAATCAAAAGTATTATATTTCATAAAATTCTCCAATCTATGATGTTACGCTTATTTTATCACATATTAAAACAAAAACTGTGAAATCTCTGTTAACAATATTTTCCTTTGAAGTTCATAATATTGTGGTAAAATAAAATACAAATTTGTCGGAGGATATTATGAACAGCCGATTTTTATTAAAGATGAGGGCGAAGCAAGCCATTTTCACCACAAAACCCAGCCCGATGCTTGCCGGATTGATGCTCACCGGCGTATACTTCCTTATTTATATTTTTCAGTACACCGGCGACGCAGACGCTTACAGCGAGCTGATACAAAGCGGCTCTTATACTGCGACGGAGATACTTCAGGCGATGTATAAGGACATGACCGGCAATACGACCGCGATGCTGATACAGATGATGTTCATCCTCCTGAACAGCTATATCTCATTCGGAATGCTTTCCTACTCATGGAGGATCGTCTCCGGATCGGGCGGTTTCGCTATGCCGTCCGGCGAAGTAAGAGCAGATCAGCTTCAATACGGACAGGTCGGAATTCAGGAAATGTTTCCGCCGATCAAGCTTTTTATAAAAAATCTTTATATAATCATCCTGGTCTCACTGTTGGTATCGATCGGGCTTATTATGTTTATCGTGCCGGGTATCGTGCTTTACATTTGCTACAGCCAGTCGCGCTATATCATGCTCGAACACCCCGAAATGTCCGTTATCAAATGCATGACGGCTTCAAGAAAGCTTATGCGCGGACGTATCGGCGAATATTTCATGCTCTCGCTGTCGTTCATCGGCTGGCAGCTTATGACCTCGCTCTGCATTATCACCGGTATCTGGACATATCCCTATATCAACATCACAATGGCGCTGTATTATAAAGACATTTCATCAATAGAAGCATAAACAGCAAGGGCTGCCACACACGCAAAGTGCGGCAGCCCTTTCACAAATTCAATTGATAAAAATCATTTTCCGAAAAACAGCTTTCGCAGTTCGCATATAACAAACGGAGCCGCCGAAAGCATTACCGTTATTCCCCAAAGCTCGCTATTCAGCGGAACGACGCCGAACATACCGGCCGCCGACGGAATAAGCATGACCGCGAGCTGTACCGCGGCAGATACCGCAAGCGCGGCAAGCAGCATGGGATTTTTAAACAAGCCGACTTTGATCACCGGTGACTCGGAACGCATACCGAAGGCATGGAACAGCTGTGAAAACGAAAGTACCGCAAAGCACATCGTGTCGGCAGCCGCCGCTCCCGCCATACTGTTACCTATAAAATACGCCGCGAGCGACGCACCGCCTATCAATATGCCCTCGAAAGCAATGAGAAAACTGTCCGCGCCGCCAAAGAGGCTGCTTTCTTTTTTTACCGGTTTTGCTTTCATAATACCTTTTGACGGTTTTTCAAAGCCGAGCGCCGCCGCAGGCAGTGAATCGGTCACAAGATTGACCCAAAGCAGCTGTACCGCAGTAAGCGGAGTGGGAAGCGACAGCAATATGGCGGCAAACATGGTAATTATCTCGCCTATATTGCAGGAGATCAGAAAATGCACCGCTCTGCGGATGTTGGCATAGATCGTTCTGCCGTATTCGACTGCCGAAACCACTGTGGCGAAGTTATCGTCGGTAAGTATAATGTCGCTCGCTTCCTTTGATACGTCGGTACCGCTTATGCCCATGGCACAGCCTATGTCCGCTTTTTTCAGTGCCGGAGCATCGTTAACTCCGTCGCCGGTCATCGCCACGGTTTCGCCGCTGTTTTTCAGGATCTCAACGATCTTAAGCTTGAATTCGGGTGTGGTACGCGCAAATACGGAGCAGCTTTTTACCGCATTCTTCATCTCCGTCTCGCTCATACGCGCAAGCTCCTGTTCGGTATAAGCGGTCGAGCCCGCTTTGAAGATACCTATCTCCTTGGCTATCGCAACCGCAGTATCCTTATGATCGCCGGTTATCATGACCGGACGGATTCCCGCTGCGCGGCACGCCGCCACCGCTTCCGCAACGCCCTCTCTCGGCGGGTCGCTCATGCCGGCTATACCTGCATAACGGTATCTGATGCTATCAAGCCGTGCAGGTCTTTCCTTCAGATATATATAGGCGGCGCATATGAGCCTCAGTCCGCGCCCTGCCATTTCGTCCGCCCTGCGCTCCGCGTCGACAGGATAATCCGTTATAAAACCTTTCACATACTCGGGCGCGCCTTTTATTGTGGCGATATAGCCGTCGCCGCTTTTGTGAAGCGTCGCCATGAACTTAGTCTTTGAATCAAACGGAATCTCTGCGATGCGCGCCTCGCCAGACTTATATCCCCTCTCTGCCGCAAAGCTTTCAAGCGCTTTTTCAGTCGGTGACGAGCCGTCGTTATTCAAGGCAAATATCTCGGCCATACGCTTTTCGTCGCCGAAAAATTCGCATACGGTCATTTTGTTTCGGGTCAGCGTTCCGGTTTTGTCCGAGCATATCACGGTAGTACAGCCCAGTGTCTCCACAGCCGGCAGTCTGCGCACGATCGCACGGCGCTTTGCCATTTTTGTTACGCCAAGCGAAAGCATTATCGTCACGATCGCGGGAAGTCCTTCGGGAATGGCGGCAACGGCAAGGCTTACACTCGTCAAAAACATTTCCGCAGGGGGAAAACCTTTTAAAATCGAAACAACAAATATGACCAGACATATCGCAAGCGCGGCATTGCCGAGCCAAGTTCCCGTCTTTGCGAGCCGCTTCTGAAGCGGTGTTTTGGCATCCGCTTCACCGGTGAGCATGTCTGCAATACTGCCGACATAGCTGTTCATACCGGTCGCCACAACGACCGCCTTGCCGTGCCCTGCCAGCACCGATGTACCCGACCACAGCATGTTATGCATCGATGAAAGATGATCGTCGCCGCCGGAAAGTCGGTCGGCAGTTTTATATATACCCTGCGATTCGCCCGTAAGCGACGATTCATCGCACATAAGCCCTGCTTCGCTTATTATGCGGCAGTCGGCAGGAACGAAATCGCCTTTCTGAATAAAAACAATGTCGCCGGGTACGATCTCAGAACCTGCTACGCGCTGACGTTTTCCGTCACGCAAGACCGTCGCTTCGGGCGCCGTAAGCTTTTTAAGCGACTCGAGCGAGCGTTCCGCCTTGTTTTCCTGAATGACGCTGACGATCCCGTTAACAAGCACAACTCCGAGGATTATAAAAGAATCCGCCGCGCTTTCGCCTTGCAGACGCGAAACAACAAAGCTGACCGCCGCGGCAATAAACAGCACCACCGTCATGGTGTCGGAAAATGACAGCAAAAGCTTTTTAAGCGCCGATTGCTTTTTCTTTTCCCTTAACACATTTTCTCCGTATTTCAAAAGCCGCTGATTCGCTTCGTCCGCCGTTATTCCGGACTCTCCTACCGCAAGCTCCTTCATTACCGCTTCAGAAGTCATTTTGTGCCAATGCATTTAAGTATTTCCTTTCGTTTTATAAATAGATCATAAAGATTCGGTATCATCATAAGCGCATTCAGAATATCGGCAATATTCCATACCGCCTCCGACGCCGCAAGCGCCCCGATAAACACGCATCCGACCGTGCAGATGCGATATACCGAAAGTGCCGCACCGCCGCATTTGGGAAACAAAAACGATATGCAGCTTTCTGCGTAGTAGCACCATGCTATTATCGCGGAATAGGCGAATATAACAAGCAAAACCGGAAGAACGATCCTTCCGAGTATACCGCATTCGCCCGAAAACAATGCGTACACATCATCCGTACCGTGGCACAGGAGCGCAAGCGCCGTTATGGTGGAAAATATAAAAGTGTCGGCGATTATTTCAGCCGCACCCATCGTACCCTGAGCCGTCGGAGAAACGTTTTCCGCAGATACATGCGCCATCGGGCTCGTGCCCATGCCGGCTTCGTTTGAAAATATGCACCGGGTAATGCCAACGCTTATCGCCGTGCCTACCGCTACGCCGACCGCGCCGCCGGCGACCTGCCTTATTCCGAACGCCTGAGCGAATATGTCTTTAAAAACCGCCGGAAGCGAAGGAAGCCCGCGAAACAGCAAAAATAACGCGAATATGAGATATACGACCCCTGCGGCCGGAACGATCATACAGCTCACTCCGGCAATGCGCTTCTGACCGCCGAAAACGGCGAAAGCAACCAAAGCGGCAAGTACCGCTCCGGTAATGATCTTCGGAATCCCACTCTGCGCCATAATATCGCCGACGGCCGACGCCTGCGTCATGTTGCCCGTTCCGAACGACGCGGCAATTCCCGCCGCCGCAAACAGCGCCGCCATGACTTTGTGTCCGCCGCTTCTCAGCGAATACATCGCTCCGCCGACGGTGACATCGCCGTTTTTCACCTTTGAGCACGACGCTGAGATTACCTCGGCATATTTTATTCCGGCGCAAAACAAGCCGCAAAGCCAGAACCACAGCATACTTCCCGCTCCGCCGACCGAAAGCGCCAGCCCTACGCCGGTAATACTTCCGATTCCGACCGTACCTCCGAGAGCCGTCGCAAGCGACTCAAACGGCGAGATCCCTCCCCCGCCCGACGCTCCATAGCTTTTTACGGCAGACATTATGCTGCGCCTGCCGAAAGCGCCTCTCTTAAACAAGGCGGCGGTGAAGTATATGCCGAACAGAAGTATAATGACCGCGGACGGCTGACCCCATAATATATTTTTTATTTGTGTGAGCATAATCGTTTCCCGGCGGGATGATTTCTGTTTGGCTTCATTTCCCGCAGTCCCTCTTTCTGTACCAATCTATTCCGCCGCGGCGGCGAATATGTTAAGACCGCGACCGATATATGTTAAAAACGCCGTTTGTTCTTGACAAATCGGCTAAAATGAGATACAATATCATATCATAGACCATCTCCGAAACAAAGGAGCGTTAACTCATGAATACTGCTATTATAACCGGAGCGTCATCAGGGCTCGGACGCGAATTTTTCAAAGCAGTCGTCGCGGGATATCCCGAAATTGACGATATATGGATCATCGCGCGCCGCAAGGAACGTCTTGAAGCGCTTGCCGCAGAAGCAACCGGAAGAAACGTAAGGGTGCTTCCGTTTGACCTGACCGACGAAAACGACATCTCTGCCTATGCATCGCTTTTGAAAGAAGCGTCCCCGACAGTCGCTCTTCTCATAAACAACGCCGGCGCAGGAACGATCGGCAACGTTTGGGAGCTTGATTACCTCAGACAGGGACACAGCGTCAGTCTGAACTGCCGCTCAATGGTCGAAATATCATCGCTTACCGTGCCGTACATCAAAGAAGGCGGCGCCATAATCAACACCTGCTCTATAGCGGCGTTTGTGCCCAATCCGAGAATGACGACATATTCCTCCACCAAGGCGTTTGTGTACGCTTTTTCAAAGGGTCTCAGATTTGAACTCAAGAAAAAACATATCAACTGCCTTGCCGTATGCCCCTGCCCGATGGAGACAGAATTCCTTGAAAAGGGCGATATCCCCGGAAGATCAAAAAGCTTTGACAGACTTCCGCGCTGCAACCCGGTAAAAGTGGCAAAAACATCGCTCAGAAAAGCCTTCGCCGGACGCGGTATATATACGCCAAAGTTGTTTTATAAATTTTACCGCCTGCTCGCCAAGCTTCTTCCCCACGGACTCGTCATGCACGTGAGCAAGCTTTGATGATGAATATGCATTGTTTTACAGCTGTTTAAGGAGAAATAATGGAAAATACTACAGCAATGTTTTCAAAAGAGCGCAAAGGCTATTCCTGCGCCGAGGTCGACAGATTTCTGCTCGAACAAAACGCCAGGCACAACGATGAGCTTTCTGAAAAAGACGCGGAAATAAAACGAATGTTTTCCGAAAACGAAGACCTCAGAGAACGCCTTGCCAAAGCCGAAGAAGCCATCAAAAAGACAGAATCCGACTTGGAAGAATTGAAAAAACACAGCGCCGACGAAAGCGAACGCATAAACGCGCGCATCGGAGAGAAGCTCAGCGCGGCGGACGATGCTTCGCGTGAACTTCTGAGAAAGACCGAGCTTGAATGCGAAGAAATGAAGCGCAAATGCCGCATTCAGATTGCCGACGAGGTGTCTGCCGCCCACAAAAAGGCAGAAGAATATTGTGAAAGGGCGAAACGCGTCGCTGATATTTATATCGAAAAGCAGCAGCTTGTTACCGCAGGTATTGAACAAGCCCGCCGACACCTTGAAAATGCAGTAAACAGCGTCGACGACATCTTAAACGTAAAAATATGAACAGCATCACGGTATCAGAGCTTAAAGCCGCTGCCGCCGAACTTCACGCGGGCGACAACATATCTCTTTCCGGAATAGTCTACACCGCAAGGGATGCGGCGCACAAACGCATATTTACACTTATCGAAAAAAACGAGCCTCTGCCGTTTGATATCAAAGATTCGTGCATATACTACGCAGGTCCTACCCCGCCGCTTCCCGGCAAGATTTGCGGCTCGTTCGGACCTACCACCTCATGCCGTATGGACTCGTTCGCACCGCTCCTGTATGATATGGGAATGGCCGCTACCGTCGGCAAGGGCAACCGCAGTAAGGAAGTGACCGACGCGATCAAACGAAACGGCGCGCTGTATCTCCTCGCCATCGGCGGCGCAGGAGCGGCGGCGGCAAGCCACATCACCTCTTATGAGGAGATCGCCTTCCGCGAGCTTGGCTGTGAATCGGTCAAAAGGCTTGTTTTCCGCGAATTCCCGCTTATCGTCGGAATCGACTCGTTCGGAAACGATATTTTCAAAAGAGGCGGCGAATGAAAAAATTAATAACCATACTGCTCGCCGCGTCACTGCTCGTTTCATTCACCGCATGTGCAGACAGCGGCGGCGAATCGTCAGAAGAAAGCAGCGCTTTAAATGAAGAAAGTATGATCTGCTCCGCCGAACAGTCGGAAGAGCAATCCGAGGAGGTCAGCGATATGACTCCAACCGAAAAAAACTACCCCTACGTCACAGGAACCTTCATACAGCCGTATGCTTTTGCCTCGTACAGCGACGCACAGTGGGACAGACACTTTGAAGGTCTGCTTGAAGTCGGCATCGACCTCATGGTCATTCAGTGGACGTCCACAACGCCTTACTCCGTTTTTTCCGACGTCTATTACCCGTCCGAATACGCCAAGGACCATCGCACGGAAGGCTTCGGCGATCAATCGCAGATGCTCGAACGCTGTCTCAGCTCCGCAGAGAAAAACGGCGTCAAGGTCTTTGTCGGGCTCAACATCTCGGACGAATGGTGGAACCTGAACTCGCTTAAAGACAGCTGGTTCAAAGATCAGGCTGAAATCGGCATCACCTGCGCGAACGAGATCTACAGCCTTTATAAGGACAAATATCCGAACGCACTTGCGGGCTGGTATTTTGCGTGGGAAATGTATAACGGCATGGGCGGACGCGAAGCCGACGCCGGCAGATTTCTCAATATGTACCTCGAACCGCTTACAAAAATCGACGCTTCAATGCCGCTGATGCTCTCGCCGTTTATAACCTCAAACGGCGGAAGCGCTGAAAAAGCATGCGCCGAATGGAAAAAAGTCTTTGAAACGGCAAATTTCCGCGAGGGAGATATCTTCTGCTGTCAGGATGCAGTCGGCGCGGGCTGGATCACTATCGACCAGCTTGACGGCTATTTCCGCGCGCTCAGGGAAGCCGTCGACACCGAGCCCGGACTCCGTTTTTGGGCAAACAACGAAAATTTCACCAAAGACTATCAGAGCGCGCCCGTCGACCGCTTTGTCCGTCAGATGGAAATTTCGCACCAATACGTTGAAAACCACATAACTTTCGCCTATTCGCACTACTACGCCAAGGACATGAACGGCAAAGCAATGTATCACAGAATATATAAAAAATATTACGATACAGGCTCACTGCCAAGCACAGAGTTTACTACGCCCACCGTGTCATTCAGGCGCAAAGGCGAAAACAGTATCTCTGTCGACATTGAGCTTTTGCAAAGCGGTGTCGGATACGCCGAGATACGCGTCGTCGACGCCGACCTCACACTGCTGAAAAAGACCCCCGTGACAGCAGTGATGCAGGATCGCGAAAAGCTGTCGTTTACTTATACTATCGAACAAACGGAAAAAATCAGCATCGAAATAACAGATTTGCTCGGAAATACGGCTTCGTTTGAATTCGATATTAATATAGTAGAGTAATTTTTGGCTATTATTCACAAAAACGCACACCGTTTTTTGTGCACAAAAGAAAATATAGCGCTTTGGAATTTTTGCGATTGAAATTTGCCAACCAAAGTGGTATAATGTAGAAAGTAATCTTATGCACATGCTCACCTTTGAGCAAAAGGAAGGAACATTCTCTATGAAAAAGTTTGCCGCCCTTTTATTGGTACTGGTTCTGTGCCTCCCCATAGTCGCAGCCTGCTCAACTCTGCAAGGCGATAACGACAAGGGTGCCACGATCAATATGTACCTCACCGATTTCCCGCAGACTCTCGATCCTGCCGCTGTTCAGCTTCAGGCCGAAACTGCCATGCTTTTCAATCTTATCTATCAGCCGCTCACCACAATTGACGCAAAAGGTAAGGTTCAACCCGCTTTGGCTTATGAGTGGTACAGCTATTATGATACCCGCGATGAAGAATACAAAATGTATTTCAAGCTGAACGAGACAACATGGAGCGACGGTATCGCCGTCTCCGCAGACGACATCGTATATGCCTGGAAGCGTATTCTCAGCCCCGAAACGGAAAGCCCCTATGCTTCCCTGCTGTTCCCCATAAAGAACGCGCGTCAGGTCAAATCCGGCATCATGACCAGCGACGACCTGGGTCTCGTTGCAGAGGACGATAAGCTGCTCGCCGTCACATTCGAAGAAGATTTTGACATCAATCTCTTTGCCGAAATGGTCTCCTGTGTTGCTCTCGCCCCTCTCCGCGAAGACATCATCACCAGAGCTATCAAGGATAATACTGATAACTCCCGCGAACAGGACTGGGATAAAAACGCCGCTATTATCGTTTGTAACGGTCCTTTCAGAGTTCAGGGTCTTGACGAAGGTCTGAGACTTTCTCTCGAAAGAAACCAGTACTATTACCGCGACGACGAAGAGGACTCCCTTGACGAAAGCGTTATTCCTTATCGTATCGTTTGCTACTATCAGAACGAAAAAGTAGAAAGAAGAACGGAATCCGACCTTACCGAACAGCAGTATCAGGCTAATAAGTTCGATAAGGGCAGCACATTCTATCTTGGCAGCTTCACTAAGGATACATTTGCAAAGTATTCCTCTTCCATCACCACTAACAACCTTCTTTCCACATATACCTATTTCTTCAACACCACGAACGACCTCCTCAAGGACGCAAAGGTTCGTCAGGCGCTTTCTGCCGCTATCGACAGACAAGCAATCGTCGACGCTATCGGCAAGAAGTACATAGCTTCTACCGGCTTTGTTCCCACCGGCGTGTTTGATACATCCTCCGGAACTGATTTCCGCTCTGTCGGCGGCAATATCTATTCCACCTCGGCCGATTCCGCTAAAGCCGCTTCCCTTCTGAACGAAGCAGGCGTCAAGGGCGGTAAGATCAGACTCGCTTATCTCCACCCCGCAACAAAGCGTACCGCAGTCAACGGCGGCGACACTACTTACGGTATAATCAAATACGAGCTCGCTTCCGAAATCGCCGCTCAGTCGGTAAAGGCTTCCTGGGAAGCACTCGGATTCACCGTTGAACTCGTACCCGTATACGCAGAAAACTTCCAGAAAGTACTTTCCTCCGGCGATTTCGATGTTATCGGCGTTGATTACTCCGTAAACTCCACCGACGTTTCCGCTTACCTCGCACCGTTTGCGACCATGTTCAGCGGCAACAAGGTATCTATCAACCTCGAAGACGAAGCTTTCACTCCTCACTACACCGGTCTTATCGACGAAAGCTATGACGCTTTGGTTGAAGAAGCGATCTACATCAAGGACAGAGCCGAAAGAGCCTCCAAGTTCCACGAGGTAGAAGCAAAATTTGCAGAGCTTTGCCCCGCTACCGCTGTGTTCCAGTACACAACAAGCTATACATATAACTCCAGCGTTCTTAAGAAGATCTCTACCAACTATTTTGGCTTCAACAGTTATTCTGACCTCAGAATGAAGGATTATATCGAGACAAACTCCCGCGAAAACGAAATCAGTCTTGAAGAAGCTAAAACAAACGAAACTTCCGAAGGATAAAACAAATATGAAAATGGCTGAGTCATTCGACCCAGCCATTTTTGATATTATATGATCGTGCGGAAATGTTGTCTATCGTATCATTTCTTCAAAGAAAAAGCTCCGATAGCCATTTTCGGTCAACACCTTAAGCGGCTCTTCGATCTCTTCTCTGAAACGGGGATGATATGCCGGATAATCCTCGTGAAAATACTGTTCGTGTATCATGATCTTGATATGATCGTTTCCGCAAAGACTGTTTGCGCGAAGCGCATTTTCCTCCGCAGAATACAGATTCAGAACGATATCTATCGACCCGAATGTGATATCGTTTTTTGTTATAAGCTTTCCGTGCCGAAGGGGTTCAGTCTCTTCCGGCGGAATGCTGTACGACGTTCCGACGGCGCCGAAACCGCCGAACAAGCCGAGCAGACCTTTGTAGCCATTGTCGCTCATCGCCTTTAACGCCTTTTCCGGGCATACGCAAAAATGTACCGTAGTTGTTGAGGCAAGCGAATCTGCACCGGCAAACCTGACGATCTGATCGTTTACCGCTTTGCAATCTGCATAAAGCGTGTCATAATCTGCATTCAGGTACGGCTCGTTCGGTAGCTCCGCGTGCGAATGAAACGACATTTTAAGCCACGGTGAGTTGGCTTTCCATTCGCTTTTATAGCGATCCGTTACCATAGAAAGATCAAAACCTTCCGTCTGATAAAACAAATTAAACTGCACCTTTAAACCGTACACACAGTGAAGTTCCCTGAAAAGCGCAAGATATTTATTTTCGAAAATACTGCTGTAGTTATTCTCGGTGATATCCTTCAAAAACAAAATGTTGTCGTCGACTGTAAAACAAAAACTCTTCATAATCAAACTCCGTTTTATGCAAAGAAATAGCTGCCGGACATACGTCGGTATTCTCTCGGCGAGACTTTGAATTGTGCTTTGAACAGCTTGGAAAAATATGCCTGATCGGGGATACCCACAGATTCACCCACAGCGCCGATACTGCCACCGGTAGATGCGAGCAGATACGCCGCGCGCTCCATTCGTATCTTTGTCAGATACGCCATGGGCGGCATTCCGATCTTTTCGGCAAACAAACGATATACCGCGGCGCGCGACAGAAATAGTCTGTTTGCCATATCGCTTATATTGAGCTCCGGATTGCCGTATTCCGCATAAAGCATTCTTCTGATTTTGTCTGCGATAAGATTTTTTTCGGCGGTAAATCCGCTCTTAGACAGTGTGAGGAGCAGGTCAAGAAGCAGGAAAAACTTCCCCATTTTTGAGATATAGCCCTGCGCTTCAAAAACCTCGCCGAAAAGCGACGTCGCCTGCGCCTTCATTTCAGACGGGAGAATGATGGGCAGTGTAAGCTGGCGCTCCATTGGCGCTTCGTTGATGAACGGCTCGGCAAATATCCAACGCATTTTCATGACGCCGTTTTTTGAAACCCGGTGTACGATACGCTGCTTTCGAAACGGCGGAGCGATAAAAATATCGCCTTCGCCGCAGCGAAACGACCCTTCTCCTTCGATATCGATCATATATTCACCCTCAACGGCGTGAACAAACGAAAAAAACGGCAGCGTCTTTTCGTGCAGTAAGCCATCCTCGTAAACGCAACCGTCGCCGAGAGAAAAATACTGTATCATCGCTTTTTCTATATTCATATAAACGCCTCACCGCCCCACTTATAAAAGCATATTAATGTAGATTGCGCGAAATCTGATCATAATCGTGTTTAGCAATTTGCAAGCAATCTGATACTATTTTACAAAAAACTGATAGCCATGTCAATAGTATTTTTAGGGTGATTCTGCTATCTTATATTTAGATAAATCAAATCTTTTTTCATTGAAAGGTAAAGCGATCTTATGAAATTTAACGGAGCAATCGGGGAGCGCCCGACGCGTCTTCCCGAATATATAAGAGACTTCGCAGCCGACTCTTTTGCCGGCAAGTACGGCGACGAAGCCATGACACAATATTCCCTTGAGCTTACTGCCGAGGAAGTCGCGGGTCTGTCGGCGACCGACCTATATGACAAAGGACTTATGTACCTATGCAAAAACGCACCCATCCGTATCTGCCCGTATGAAACAGTCAGCGGATCGGCAAATCTCGGTCTGGGTATCGATCACGCAATGCCCGTAACCGTAAACGGCCGCGCAATTGTAGGAAGCATCTGCCATGTC